>CAMCOB010000008.1 GCA_945876305.1 Bifidobacterium breve | reverse complement strand
TACGCCCACGCACGCATTGCCGGCATCCTTGCCCAGGATCCAGTGGCACCGGCTGATGCTGGGCCGCCGGCGGACCTCGACCCGTCGGAGCGCGCGCTGCTGCTCACCCTGTGCGGCTGGCCCGATGCTGTGGCCGAGGCCGAGGCGCGTCGCTCCCCGCATCGCGTGGCTGCGTACCTCACGGATCTTTCCCGCGACTTCCACGCCTTCTACCACCGGTGCCGCGTGGTGGGGGAGGCCCCCGAGATCGTGGCCTTTCGCCTTGACCTGCTGCGCGCCACCCGCACGGTTGTCGCCGTGGGCCTCGATCTCATCGGCGTGGAGGCCCCCGATCGGATGTAGGTGGTGCGCTAACGTTGCGGCGACTCGCGGGTGTAGCTCAGTTGGTAGAGCATCAGCTTCCCAAGCTGGGGGTCGCCGGTTCGAGCCCGGTCGCCCGCTTACGGGGTCTCATACACAGCCCCATCCGTCTGCCCCCCGATCCATGGGCATGCCTCTCCGGACCTCACGGCCAGCGACTGCGCGGGCGGGTCAGCTCCGGGGTGCGGGTACCGCGACGATGAGCGCCTTCACGACGCCCTCGCCAAAGCGCACGGCGAGGCGCGCGCCATTGCGCGCCTTCACCAGTGTGCGTACGCCGGAGCCTTTGCCGGCCTTCACGCGGTAGAGGGTCTTGATCCTCTTCACCGGGTCGCCGGGGGACAGGCCCTTGTCGGTCTTCCAGATGGGGTTGCTGAGCACGGCGGCGCGCACGTGGGCGTCACTCCCGCAGGTGCCCGATGACGAGCCCTGAAATGCCATGACCGCGCCGAGCGAGGCCCAAGTGACGTGGCACGACCCGTAGGCGGCCCGCTGCAGGCCGTTGCCGCCGAATGCGGTGCCTGCGGCGGAAAGTGTTCCGCTCTTGGCGCGCAGGTCACCCAGACGCACGCCGCCAGTGCGGCTCACCATCACCGTGAGCGGGCCGGCTGGGGCTGCGGCCACAACCGGCGCCGGGGTTCCCATCGTGAGGTTGATGGGCGTGAGCCCGTTAAACACCAGCATGGTGTTGTAGAGCTTGAGCACGTTCACGGCGTAGTCCGTGCCGGTGGCCCAGTTGCCGCCGCCCATCGCCTCCCAGGTGGGCGACTTGCCGTACGGCTTCACGTACGAGAAGCGGAGGTCGGTGAGCGGCCGTGCAACACGCAGCGGGTCTGCGGCCGGGTCGCCGTAGGCCCAGAGATGCTGAATCTGCGCACGCACGCCCGCGGTCGGCGACGGGTATTGGTTGCCCGAGGTGCAGGTATCGCAGGCGCCAAGGCCCGAGAAGTTGTTGTCGGTCGCCTTCACCATGCTGCCCTTGTAGGCGAACCAGCCGGTCTCGAGTACCGACTGGGCGAAGGCGATGTCACCGCGCACGTTCTGGGCGTTCCCCTCGTCCACGAAGATGTTGGCGAGGTCGAGAATTGGCGTGACGATGGTGGGGGTGACGCCCTGCTTGGCAAACCACGCGGCGATCTGCGCTCCCGTGAGGCGCGACTGGCCCACAAGCGGGGTGACCGAGATGAGCCTCGGGGCGGCCGGAGTGCTGGTGGTGGGGGTGCTCGTGGTCGGTGTGCTGGTTGTGGGAGAGGTGGACCCGCCAGGCGGTGACGGTGCCTGGGCCTGCGCCATCGCTCCCGCCGGTATGGCGAGCAGAAGGGCAGCGGTAATGGCGAGTTGGGTGCGCACGATGGGCGATGGTAGGCGAGTCGGGCGTCCGGCCCGACCGCGATCACCGGATCTTTACGACCTCGGCGCCGTACGCCCTGCCGCGGGTTCCCGGGGACCACGGCACCGCTAACCTCAATCCGTGCAGGCAATTCCCCTTTCCACCGGAGCAGATCTTCGGGCCCTTCGCCCGGACTCCGACACGGTGGTGCTGTGCGTCAACGGGGGCACCGGCCGTATCGTGCCGGGCACCTGGAGCCCCACGCTTGAGTGGCTGGTTGATCGGCTGGCCCCGAGGTTCCCCGACGCCGGGTTCGTGCAGGTGCGCTACCGGGTGAAGTCGTGGAAGCGGCTGCCCGAGTGCATTGCCGACGGCCATGCGGCCCTTGATTGGCTCACCGCCCCCCGGCGCGTGATCATGCTGGGCTTCTCGATGGGCGGTGCCGTATCTGTGAGCTGCGCCGACGATCCCCGGGTACGCGACATCATCGGCCTTGCTCCATGGTTTCCTGAGGAGTTACCCCTGCCCGATCTCACGGGTGACCGCGTGCAGATCATTCACGGCAGCATTGATGGATGGATCCCGGGCGTGCCGGGAGTGCGCCCATCGCACTCGCGCGGCGCAATCGGTCGCCTGCACGGCGCGGGCGCCGAGGTGTCGTACCGCCTCATCCGTGGGGCGGTACATGGGCTGGCGGTACGGCCACGTGGCCGACTGGTCACGCTGCCACGGGCCGGGGCATGGGAGATGGCCGTCGAACACGCGCTGCGGGGCGCGGGGGCCGACGGCGGCCAGCGCTAGGGCGCTGCGGCCCGCCGGATCTCCTGGCGCTTCGCGGTGGGTACCTTGACGTCCCACACCAGCCCTACCCGCTCCATGCCGCGAATGATCATCCACGACACATCCACCTGACGCCAGGTGAGGCCGTGGCGGGCCGATCCGGGGAATGCGTGGTGGTTGTTGTGCCACGCCTCGCCGAACACCGGCAGTGCCAGCGGCCAGAAGTTGCGGCTTTCGTCACCGGTGGGGAAGTCGCGCCTGCCAAACATGTGGCAGATGGAGTTGACCGACCATGTGAGGTGGTCGAACACGAACACTCGCAGCAGTCCGGCCCACACAAAGCACTCAAAGCCCAGCGCAAGGCTGCCCCCACCGACCAGATAGCCCACGGCGAATGGGATGGCCAGCGACAGCACCAGCCACACCATGTAAAGGCGGTCGATCCACCTGATGAGGGGGTCCGCATACAGGTCTTTGCCGTAGCGCTTGCCGCGCTCGAGCCCCTTGGTAGTGAGCAACCACCCCACCTGGGCATGCCACAGGCCCTTCAGCACACCGCGCCAGCCACTGCCATAGCCGTGGTGCGGGGAGTGGGGGTCGCCCTCCCTGTCGGAGAGCGCGTGGTGCTTGCGGTGGTCGGTGACCCACTGGGTGACCGGGCCCTGCAGGGTCATCGACCCGAGGATCGCCCACAGCGCTGTAAGCGTGCGGGTGGTCTTGAACGCGCGGTGCGAGAACAGGCGGTGAAACCCAATGGTGATGCCCAGCCCGCACACCACGTAGAGCACGGCGAAGGTGATGAGGTCGATCGGCCGCACTGCGACACCCCACAGCAGTCCGGTGATCGACAGCAGTGCGAGCGGTGGCACGATGATGGCGATGAGCGTGATGATGCGCGCAGACAGAAGGGGCGTGTCGCGCACGGTCCCAACCAGGGGGGCTCGTGGTTCCATTGGGTCGGTTGTCGTCATCGGTGCGCAGGGTAGCGCGACCGTTCCGACGCGTTGGCAGTACGGGGGGCGTCATGATGGGGTTGTGCGGATTGCGGTGATCGGAAGCGGAATTGGTGGCCTCGGGGCGGCGTGGCTGCTGTCGCGTACCCATGAGGTCGATGTGTTTGAGCGCGACTCACGTATCGGTGGCCACAGCCACACCACGCGGGTGATCGGGCCCGACGGCGAGCGTCTCGCGCTCGACTCGGGGTTTATCGTGCACAACGAGGTGACCTACCCACTGCTGGTGCGCATGCTGCGCGAGCTGGGGGTGGCCACGCAGCCCTCGCGCATGGGATTCTCAGTGACGTGTGAGGCATGCGACCTGGAGTTCTCGGGCGTGCGCCTGTGGACGCAGCCCGGGGCATTCATGCGCCCCGTGTTTCTGCGGATGATTCCCGATGCGGTGCGGTTCCAGCGCACCGGCGATCGCGCGCTCCTGCCGCGGTATGCAGGCCTCACCCTGCGCGAGTTCGCGCGCGCGGAGGGGTATTCACAGCGATTCATCGACCACTATCTGGTGCCCATCACCTCGGCCATCTGGTCGTCAGGGCAGGACGACGCCCGCGACTTCCCGGCCTCCTACGCCGTCGAGTTCTTGCGCAACCACGGAATCCTGGGGTTCCGCCGCCTCGAGTGGCGCACCATCACCGGGGGCAGTGACACTTACGTGCGTGCCATCACGGCGGGGCTCGGGGAGCGCGTGCACCCTGGCCTCGGGGTGACTGAGGTGCGTCGTGATGCCGATGGCGTGGACCTGCGCACCGATGACGGAAACGTACGCAGGTTCGACCACGTGGTGATGGCTGCCCACGCAAATCAGTCACTCGCCATGCTGGCTGACGCAAGTGATGAGGAGCGACGCATTCTCTCCGCATTTCGCACCACCGAGAGCGATGTGAGCCTGCATGCCGATCCTGCGCTGCTCCCCAGAAGGCGCCGGGCACGCGCGGCGTGGAACCATCACGTGGATGACTGCCACGCCTCGTACGCCGCACCGGCCATGACCTACTCGCTCAACCGGCTGCAGGATCTGAGCTCGCGCACCGAGTGGTGCGTGTCGCTCAACCGTGATGATGAGGTCGATCCCGCGCGCCTGATCATGCGTACGCGCTACGCCCATCCGGTGCACGACTTCACCGCACTCGGGGCGCAGAACGACATGCAGGCCATCCAGGGGGTGCGCCGCACATGGTTCAGCGGCGCGTGGATGGGTAATGGGTTTCATGAGGACGGCATGCGCGCTGCGGTGGATGTGGCGAAGGGGCTCGGGGTGAACTGGTGAGGTCGGCCATCTACACCGGCACGCTCGTGCACGCCCGTCGCACGCCGACTGAGCACGTGTTTCGCTACCCGGTGTGCATGTACGCCATCGACCTCGACGAGATCGTCGAGCTCAACCGGAGCCTGAGGCTGTTCTCGTACAACAGGGCGGGAATCCTCAGTTTGCGTGACGGCGACCACATGGGCGATCCCATGCGACCGGTTGGCGAGAACGTGCGCACGTACCTGACCAGCCACGGTGTGGACGTCGACGGCGTGCGCATCACCATGATCACCAACCTGCGCACTGCCGGGTATGTGTTCAACCCCGTCACGTACTTCTACGTGTACGCCCCCGACGGAGCGCTGCGATGCATCCTGGCCGAGGTGAGCAACACCTTCGGCGAGCGTATGCCGTATCTGCTCACCGACACCGAGCGCATCGAGCCGCTCGCGAACGAGGACGCATTCCGGCACGACAAGCGCATGCACGTATCGCCATTCTTCCCGCTCGACCAGGAATACATATTCCGGATGGGTGGGCTGGGGAAGGCCCTGGACATCCGCATGGACGTGATGCAGGGTGATGAGCGGCCGTTCTGGGCGCACCTCACCGGCACGCGTCACGCGTTTACCGATCGCGAGCTCGGGCGTGCGCTGCTGCGTTATCCGCTCATGTCGCAGCAGGTCATCTCACTCATCCACCTCGAGGCCCTCAGGCTCTGGAGAAAGCGCGTGCCGTTTTACAAGAAGCCCAAGTTCGTGCCGTCGGAGGGATCGGTGGCCGGCGCAGACGTGCCCACACCGGGTGGCCGGGGGCTCAGGCCGATTCCCGAGGCAAAGCGCAGCCCGATAACGCCGGTGGTGAAGGCCCTGGCGCTTCGCGGTCTGCGAAGGCCCGTGGGTGGAACCATCGAGGTACAGATGCCCGATGGTGTTGTGCACCGCATGGGATCCGGTGGCCCGCGCCGCGCCCGCATCACCGTCACTGGCAAGGACTTCTTCCGGCGCATCGCACGACGGGGCCGTGTGGGCTTCGGTGAGGCATATCAGGCCGGTGACTGGCGGGCCGAAGGCGATGATCTGGTGGCGTTTCTCGAGATCCTCGCGCTCACCGCCGAGGATGTGCGCCGCCGGCCACCCGCGTCGCTGGTGCCCGCAGCGATCGGACGCCGCCCGCGACTTCCCAACCCGGCCGATCTGGTGCGTGCCCGCAGGGACGTGCGGTACCACTACGACCTCGGGAATGACCTCTACCGCACGTTCCTCGATCCCTCCATGACCTACTCGTGTGCCTACTTCGAGCACGAGGGGCAGTCGCTGGACGACGCCCAGCAGGCGAAGTACCGGCGACTGTGCGAGAAGCTCCGCATCGGGCCCGACAACCATGTGCTGGAGGTCGGCTGTGGATGGGGTGGGTTCGCCATCCACGCCGCCACCGAGCGCGGCTGCCGGGTGACCGGCATCACGCTGTCGGTGGAGCAGGCGGAGGAGGCCAGGGCGCGGGTGGCCGCCTTGGGGCTTGAGGACCGCGTGGACATCGTCATCCGCGACTACCGGGAGATGACCGGCACGTACGACCGCATCGTCTCAATCGAGATGATCGAGGCGGTTGGGTATGACTCGCTCCCGACCTACTTCCAGCACCTCGACCGCCTGCTCGCGCCAGGCGGGGTGATCGGCATACAGGCGATCACGGTTCCCGATCAGCGCCTTGAGCGCTATCGCCGTGGCACCGACTGGATACGGGAGTACATCTTTCCGGGGGCCTTCTGTCCGCCGCTGGCATCGATGGTGGATGCCATGCGAAAGCACACCGAACTGCAGGTGGAGGGCATCGAGAACATCGGCATCCACTACGCCGACACGTTGCGGATGTGGCGTGCGCGGTTTATGGCCGACCCGGATGCCGTGCGCGCCCTCGGATTCACCGAGGAGTTCATCCGCACGTGGGAGTTCTACTTCGCGTTCTGCGAGGCGGGCTTTCGCACCCGGGCGCTCGGTGACCTGCAGATGGTCATCTCGCGGGCGTACAACGGCGCGCTCCCCCGGTTTCCGGAGGAGCGCCTCTCGCTGTAGCGGCGGCTACTTGGCTGCGGGGTCCTCGCCACGGTCGGCAAAGTCGAGCGATGCCGAGTTGATGCAGTACCGCATGCCGTCGGGGCCGGGTCCGTCTGGGAACACGTGGCCGAGATGCGCATCGCATGTGGCACACCGCACCTCGACGCGCTTCATAAACAGCGAGTTGTCCTCGATCTCGATGATGGCGTCCGGGCTCACGGGTCCGATGTAACTGGGCCACCCGCTTCCCGACTCAAACTTGTGCTTTGAATCGAAGAGCGGAGCATCGCAGCACACGCAGCGATAGACGCCGTCATCGTGGTGATCCCAGAAGATCCCGGTAAAGGGCGCCTCGGTGCCGGCCTCGCGGGTTACGTGGTACTGCATGTCGGTCAGCTTGTCGCGGTACTGCGCGTCGTCTGGTGTCTCGCTGTGTGCCAACGTCGTCCTCCGGATGTTGTCGTGGAGTGCACGCTCAGGATACGACGAAAACCCTTGGGTCTGGCCGCTCGGTGATTTCCGGTGCCATGCGCATAAGGGCCGTGCGTCAGGGCATGTGGGGCCCCGTGTCACGCCGTACTTCCGGCAGGCGCTGATACCCTCGGAAGTCGACTATGAGGTCTCGTTCCCGCTTCACAATCGCGCTTATCCTCGCGGCCGCCCTGGGCGGTTGGCTCATCTGGACGAGCATTGGCGGCAGTCTTCAGACATATACGAGCCCGTCGGGCCTCGTCAAGAGCGATGGCACCACCTACCGGTTGAATGGCAAGGTCAATGCCGGGGCTCCGAAGGATGCCGCTGAGCGGGCGCAGTCGGCTGCCGGCCTGCGCTTTGTCGTGCGCGACAAAGACAAGCCCACGTCGACCGTGGAAGTGGTCTACCGCGGGTCCGTGCCCGACGCTTTCGCGGATGATCGCGAGATCGTGGTGACCGGGCATATGGAGAACGGTGTATTTATGGCTGACCGCGGGTCGCTCATCACGCTGTGCCCATCGAAGTTCATGCAGAAGGCGGCCGAGGACGGCAAGACGATGCCGGCGGGCATCACGGGTCCCAAGGGGACCACGGGCACGTGAGCCTCATCGGGCGCGCGGCGCTCCTCCTCGCGTTCGCCGCGGCGCTGTACGCGGTTGGTGCGGCCCTCTGGTCGCGCCGTCCTGGCCAACACCGCTTCCTGATATCCGCCGAGCGGGCGGTATTTTGCATGACCGGGGTCACCACCGTGGCCGCGGTCACCATGTGGACGGGGCTGGTCACCGACCGCTTCGACCTGGCGAACGTGGCGGGGTATTCATCACGCTCGCTCGGGTGGGGATACAAGTTGACTGCCATGTGGGGCAGCCAGGCCGGATCGCTGCTGCTGTGGGCATGGCTCCTGTCGCTGGTGTCGTCGCTGGTGGTCATCACGAACCGCCGCCGCAATCGTGAGCTCATGCCCATCGTTGTGGCGGTGCTCATGGGCGTGGGCGTGTTCTTCACCAGCGTCCTCTCGTTCATCACGAGCCCCTTCGAGACGCTGTCCCCGATACCGCTTGATGGTCGCGGTCTCAATCCGCTGCTCCAGAACGTGTACATGCAGAGCCACCCGCCGCTGCTCTACATCGGGTACGTGGGGCTCACCGTGCCGTTCGCCTTCGCAGTGGCCGCGCTGGTGACCCGACGCCTCGATGCATCGTGGATTACCTCGGTACGCCGTTGGACGGTCCTCAGCTGGTTGTTTCTTGGCATGGGCATCGTGCTCGGGTCGCGATGGGCCTACGAGGAACTCGGATGGGGCGGCTACTGGGCCTGGGACCCGGTGGAGAACGCGGCCCTCATGCCCTGGTTGGTGGCCACCGCCTTCCTTCACTCGGTGATGGTGCAGGAGCGCCGGGGCATGCTGAAGATCTGGAACATGGTGCTGGTGACGCTCACGTTCACACTCGCCCTCTTCGGAACGTTTCTCACCCGCTCCGGGATCCTCTCGTCGGTGCATGCGTTCGGTGAGAGCACCCTCGGCCCGTACTTCCTCGGGCTCATCATCCTCGTGCTGGTGGGGGCATTCGCGCTGCTCATCACACGCCTGCCGCTGCTACGAAGCCAGAACTCACTTGAGAGTTACGTGAGCCGTGAGGCGATCTTCCTCTACAACAACCTCTTGCTGGTGGGGCTCGCATTCGCGGTCTTCTGGGGCACCATCTTCCCGGTGCTGTCAGAGGCCGTGCGCGGCGACAAGATCACGGTGGGGCAGGGCTTCTTCGATCAGGTGGCTGCGCCCATTGGCCTGGCGCTGCTGTTCTTCACCGGCGTCGGGCCGCTGGTGCCGTGGCGCAAGGCGTCGCGCCGCGAACTGCAGCGCCGCTTCGGTGCGCCGCTGGTGGTCGCGGTCATTGCGCTGATCCCGGCCCTCATGATTGCGTCGGAGGGAGCGCACTGGTGGGCCGCGGCCGCGCTGGTACTGGCTGCCTTCACGCTCACCTGCATCGCCGGCGAGTTCTGGCGTGGCATGAGGGCGCGCCATCAGATCGGTGAGGTGTCCTGGCCCGGTGCCTTTGGCCAGCTCCTTGTGCGTCACCGCCGCCGCTATGGGGGCTATATCGCCCATATCGGTCTGGTGCTCGTAATCGTGGGCATCGCATGCCAGGGCGCATTCTCGTCGCAGGCCGATATGGCATTACGCAAGGGACAGCAAGGGCAGGTGGCCGGGTACACGATTGTGAACGAGGGTGGTACCCGCTCGCAGGATGACCACAAGATGAGCGTGGGGGTCGCGCTCGGCCTGTACGACGGCACATCGCGCATCACCACCCTCACCCCGGGTGTCGACGTTTTCGTACCCCAGATGCAGCGCTCCAGTGAGGTGGCCATCGACACCACGCCATTCCGTGATGTGTACGTGGTGCTCGTGGGGCTCACTCCCGATGGTCTGGCGCGGCTCAGCGTGTTCGTCAACCCGATGATGCTTTGGATCTGGGTGGGCGGGCTGATCGTGGCCTTCGGGGCGCTCATCGCCGTGTGGCCCGCACGCCGCTCCCGTGCGCCCTCCACCATCGAATCGGGGGCCAATGGCGCAGCCCGCGGGTAGCCTCGCGCCGCCGCCGCATGTCGTCCGACCGGCCGCATCACACCGATGACCTACCTACTCATTGCCGTTCTCAGCATCGTTCTCGTCGCGATCATCGCGTGGCCGCTGGTCGGGGGGCGCGTTCTGCCGGAGCCCGCGCCCGGGGCGGCGGAACTTGCAGGGGTGGAAGATGACCTCATCCGTTCACTTGACGCCATCCGTGAGATCGAATTGGACCACCGGGCAGGCAATCTGTCGGATGACGATTTCGCCGTGCTCGATCATGAAGAGCGCGCCCACGCAGTTGCGCTGATGCGTCGCCGCGACGACCTCCGCGGCCCGGACGCCAGCTGATGCACCGCCGCACCGCCTGGCGGGTGTTCGCCGCCGCCCTCGCAGGGCTGGCCGCCGTGCCGCTCCTCACCGGCTGCAGCGCACGGCTCACGCAGATGGTTGCCATTGCGGGTGACGGCGGCGGCAACTTGTCGGTGGAACTTCGCCTCGACCCTGAAGCCCAGCGCGCCATCGACCTGCCCGCACAGTTGGCAGCCGGTACCTTCGACCAGTTTCTTCTGGTGGGTGGGGAGCGATGGACCGCCCCCGGCGACGCGTCGTCGACAGTGCAGCAGTCGCAGGAGCCCGATGGCACGGTGGTGCTTACGAGTGTGCACCGGCTGCGGGCGGGCACGGGCGATCTCGCCGACCTCCGCTCAACGCTCGGGATCTCCCGCCCCCTCCAGCCCATCCTCACTGCCACCGGGCGCTACTGGGGCGCGCCGGTGGCGGGCGAGACATCCACCACCAGCACCACCGGGACCACCGGCACCGTGACCGCCCCGACCACGCCCCCGGTGGTAGCGGCCGGCACCGGCGCGGCACAGGCGGGTATCACTGGCCTTCCCGGTCAGACAACCCTGCAGTCGCTCCTGGCATCGGAGTTCACCTCGGCGCGGACCGACCGCAGCGGGCGCCGCTTGCGAGCGACTTTCACGATCGCGTCGCGCGCGGGGGTGGGCGAGGTGCTCGACCCGACATGCGACGCTGCCAGTAACCGGTATCAGAAGACCCGCGCCGATAAGGACCTGGTGAAGGGGTTCACGCTGCGGTATACGTGGGCGATGCCGTCAGGGATCTCGGTTGCGTCAGAGGGGGCTGCCCTCACGCCCGATAACGCAACGGCCACCTGGACGATGCCGTACGGGCAGTGCGAACTGATGGAGATCTCCTCAACCGGCGCCGATGACGGCCGGTTTGTGAACGGCCTGATTCTCGGTGGCACCCTCGTATTTCTCATGATCGTGTTCGCGCTGCGCAGCCTCGGAAAGCGCCGTCGCGCCCGGGATGACGACGCCTGACCCGCTGGCGCACCCGGATGTGGGGAAGATCGCATAAAAAATGCATATGAGCAGGGATAAATCGGGATATCCCCCTCCGTGTGCAAACTGATTGCGTTCCCATATGTCATGCAGCGATCGTTACGAATGTCCCCCCAAACGTTCGAAATACGGAAATATCATGAGACGCTAGGGGTTGACTCGCCGGGGTCAGTCGCTAGGGTCGCTCGCGGCCATGACCTCCGAGGGGCACGTTCCCCGGCTTCTGCCGGGAAACCTGTGACCTACAGCCGGTGACGAACGCCCGAACACGGGCGACCGGCGGAAAGGAACATAGGATCATCGACCGTTTGAGCAATGCCGTGCGCGTGACCGGCCGGCCAATCCGCTTTCTGGCGGGTGTGGCAGCCGCATTCACCGTCGTGATCGGAGCACCAGCCGCCTTCGGCGTCGGCAGCCCGTCCCAGCTTCCGGTGGCCGCCCCTGGCGTGCCGCCCGCAGATGCCGGTGTGGCACCTGCACCCGTCGCATCCGCACCTGTCGCCACGACCCCTCCAGCCGCCGCCGCACCGGGCACCACCGGTTCGCTGGCACCGGGCGCTGGTGGAGCAGACGTGAAGGCACTGCAGCGCAAGCTCCGCGTACGGGGCATCCGCGTTCCGGTTGATGGTTCGTACGGTCGTCAGACCCGCGCCGGCGTGCGCATCCTGCAGCGCAAGCTTCGCCTGCCGGTGACTGGGATCGCCGACGCCACGCTGCTGTCGAAGCTCGGCCTCAAGATCCGCGCCGTGGCCTCAGCGCCGGTCGCCACTCCGGCGGCACCGGCTGCGGCCCAGTACCTCAAGGCCTTCCCGGTGACTGGCACGTATTCATTCGCGAATGACTACGGCGCTGCCCGGAGTCAGGGCTCCCACCAGGGCAACGACATCATGTCCCCGCGCGGTACTCCGGTGGTGGCCGTGGCCGATGGCACCATCAAGCGCCTTACGCGGGTTGAGACCGGTCTCGGCGGGGTGTGGATCTATCTCGTTGACGCTGCGGGCAACGAGTACTACTACGCCCACCTGAACGACATCGTGGCCGGCTTGGATGCCGGTTCGAAGGTGACGGCCGGGCAGCAGATCGGCACCGTCGGCAACACCGGCGACGCGAGATGGGGCGCCCCCCACCTGCACTTCGAGGTTCACCCGGGTGGTGGCGGTGCCATCAATCCCTACGCGGATCTCGTCGCGCTCGACCCGAACCGCGGCAAGAACTGATCGGCGGTGATGGCGCGCCCCCGGAAGGGGGTGGCGCCATCACCGCACCGATCGCAGGTAATCTCCCGGCCCGTTCACCACGCGAACCGAGAGGACTCCTCGCGTTGTCAGAAATGCCGCCCGTCCAGAAGACCGCCCAGTATCTCGCCTTGCCACATGAGGTGCACCGTGTCGTGCTGCTCTACTCGGGTGGTCTCGACACATCGGTGATGCTCAAGTGGATCCAGGATGAGTACGACGCCGAGGTCGTGGCGCTGTGCGTCAATCTGGGCCAGCCTGAGGATGACTTCACGGAGATCCTCGAGAAGGCGACCAACCTGGGCGCCATTGAGAGTCTGGTTGTCGACGCGCGCGAGGAGTTCGCCCGCGACTACGTGGCCCCGGCAATCAAGGCGAACGCTCGCTATCAGGGCGGCTACCCCCTGTTTACGTCGTTGGGACGTCCGCTCATCGCCAAGTTGGCTGTCGACGAGGCGCGGCGTCACGGCTGCGACACCATCGCCCACGGCTGCACGGGCAAGGGCAATGATCAGGTGCGCATTGAGGCCACCATCGCCACGCTGGCACCAGAGCTGCGGGTTATCGCACCGGTGCGCGAGTGGCAGATGGGCCGCGACGAGGAGATCGCCTACGCGAACGAGCACGGCATTCCCGTGTCGTCAAGCGTGGAGCGCCCATACTCGATCGACGACAACCTCTGGGGTCGCTCGAGCGAGGGCGGGGTCATCGAGGATCTCACTCAGGCCGTGCCTGACGACGTCTTTCAGCTCATCACGCCGCCCACAAAGGCACCGGACCGCACCGAAGACGTGGTGCTCGGCTTCGTGGACGGCATTCCAACCAGTTTGAACGGTGTGGAGATGGCGCTCGTTGACCTCATCCCCGCAGTGGCCGAGATCGCCTGCCGCAATGGCGTGGGGATCATGGATCACATCGAGGACCGCGTGGTGGGGCTGAAGGTGCGCGACGTCTACGAGGTTCCGGCTGCAACGGTGATCCTCGAGGCGCACAAGGAGCTTGAGAAGCTGGTGTGCACCGGCCGGGAGAATGCGCTGAAGGCAAACCTCGACCTCCTGTGGGCGCAACTGGCCTACGAGGGTCTTTGGTACGAGCCGCTCCTCGCCGATCTCAACGCCTTCATGGACCGCGTGAACAGCAAGGTGGAGGGCACCATCACGGTGCGCCTGTACAAGGGCTCCGCCACCGTGGTGACCCGCGACTCGCCGTGGGCCCTCTACGACCGCACTCTGGCCACGTTCGACGCCGACCCGACCTTCTCGCAGAACGCGAGCCCGGGCTTCATCGAACTGTTCAGCCTGCAGAGCCGCATGGCGTACCAGATCAGTGAGGGCCGCAAGAAGGGCTGAGAGGGACCCGCGCGCCGAGCACGGCCGCATTGGGGTCAGACCCCGAGAGGGGTCAGTCGCCGTGACAAAAGTGTGTCGTTCGGGCGCCGTCGGGGCGAGTGGGTAGGTTTGTGGGGTGAGTACCAGCCCACCGTTCGCACATCTCCATGTCCACTCGGACTATTCGATCCTCGATGGCGCGTGCAAGATCCCGCGCCTGCTTGATCGCGTGGAGGAACTGGGGCAGAGCGCAGTGGCGCTCACCGACCACGGCGTGATGAGCGGTGCGGTGGAGCTGTACCGCGAGGCGACCAAGCGCGGCATCACACCCATCGTGGGGCTCGAGGCCTACGTGGTGCCCGATCACCGCTTCAGGGGCAAGGAAAAGCGCAACCACCTCACCCTGCTGGCAGAGAACACCACCGGCTATTACAACCTCATCCGCCTGTGCTCGGCCGGGTACCTCGAGGGCTTCCACCGCCGTCCGCGAATCGACCACGAGCTCATGAGCCGGCACGCCGAGGGCATCATCGTGCTGTCGGGCTGCCTGTCGGGCACCGTCTGCTCGAGCCTGATGAACGACGACCTTGACGGTGCGCGCCGCGAACTGGACACGCTCACCGGCATCTTCGGGCCCGACAACGTCTACCTCGAGCTTCAGGACTCCGGGATCGATGGACAGCGGCGCATCAACCAGCACCTGGGCACCCTGGCGAAGGAGACCGGCCGCTCAATGGTGGCCACCGGTGACGTGCACTACGTATGCCATCAGGATGCCGACAGCCACGAGGCCCTGCTGGCCATCCAGACCCGCGCCGTGCTGTCGGATCCAAAGCGGTTTAAGTTTGACACGCAGGAGTTCTTCATCAAGTCGGGCGAGGAGATGCTTCAGGCGCTCCCCGACTTTCCGGGGTCGCTTCACACGACCATCGAGATCGCGGAGCGCTGCTCGGGCCTCAGCCTGCCGCTCGGCGACATCAAATTGCCGGTGTTCCCGGTGCCGACCGGCGAGACCGACGACGTCTTCCTCGAGGGCCTGTGCCGCGAAGGCCTCGACCGCCGCTACGGCGCGGACAACTGGCCGGCCGCTGCCGAGGACCGTCTGAAGTTTGAGATCGACACGATCAAAGAGATGGGCTTCTCGTCGTACTTCCTCATCGTGTGGGACTACATCAAGTGGTCACGCGAGAATGGCGTGGCGGTGGGCCCGGGGCGTGGATCTGCGGCTGGGTCGCTGGTGGCGTTCTCGCTGCGCATCACCGATCTCGACCCGCTTGAGCACGGACTGCTGTTTGAGCGCTTCCTCAACCCCGGCCGCAAGTCGATGCCGGATATCGACACCGACTTCTCGGTGAGCGGACGCGACCACGTGGTGGCGTACGTCACACAGAAGTACGGAAGCAACGCGGTCGCCCGCATCGGTACCTTCGGCAAGTTGCTGGCCCGCGCGGTCGTGCGCGACTCCGGTCGTGTGCTCGGCTTCTCGTACGGGCAGGTCGATCGCATCGCCAAGCTCGTGCCCGAGCGCCCCATCGGTATCAAGCTGGAGCAGGCGCTCGCCCCGGGTGGCGAGCTGGCCGCCTATGTGGAGTCCGACGAAGACGCACGCCGGATCATCGAGGTCGCCCGTCCGCTTGAGGGCCTGGTGCGCAACGAGGGCGTGCACGCGGCCGGCGTGGTCATCGCACCGGGTGCAATCACCGACTACCTGCCGGTGCGTGTTGACGACGAGGGCGCGGTGGTCACCCAGGTACCCGACCACGACGTGGAGGCCCTCGGCCTGCTGAAGATGGACTTCCTGGGGCTGCGCAACCTCGACATCATCCAGGACGCGCTGCGGTTGATCCGCGAGTCCACGGGCGAAGACCTCGATATTGAGGCGTTGACCCTGGACGACCCGCCCACCTACCGCATGCTCGCCAAGGGTGATGCGCTCGGGGTGTTCCAGTTTGAGTCATCGGGCATGCGCGACGCGCTGCGCGAGGTGCGGCCCACCGAGTTTGCCGACCTCGTGGCGCTGGTGGCCCTGTACCGCCCCGGCCCCATGGCGTTTATCTCGACATATGCGAAGAACAAGCGCGACCCCAGCCGGGTCCGGTTTGACGACCCGCGGCTGGAGCCCATCACCGGGCCTACCTATGGCGTGGCGGTGTATCAGGAGCAGTTGATGCAGATCTCCCGCACCATCGCGGGATTCTCGCCCGCTCGCGCGGATGATCTTCGTAAGGCCGTGGGCAAGAAGGACAAGGAGCTGATGGCGTCACTGAGTGACGAGTTCATTCAGGGTTGCATCGACTCCGGCTGCAGGAGGGACGTTGCCCAGGGCCTCTGGGGCCTGTGCGAGGCCGCCGGCGACTACTCGTTTAACAAGAGCCACGCAGCCTGTTACGCCCTGCTCTCGTACCGCACCGCGTACCTCAAGGCCAATCACCCTGCCAACTACATGGCGGCAGTGCTCACCTCGGTGATGGATACCAAGGACCGCGTGCCGTTCTACGTATCGGCCTGCTCGGACATGGGCATCGAAGTACTGGCGCCCGACGTCAATCAGTCCGGTGCGGACTTCGCTGTGACCGGTGAGAAGGAGATCCGCTTCGGGCTCACGGCCGTGAAGGCCGTGGGGGAGGCGGCCGTGCAGGCGCTTCTGGTCGAGCGGGACGCCAATGGGGCATTTCCGTCGTTGTGGGATTTCTGCCGACGGGTTGACCCCCAGCAACTCAATAAGCGGGCACTTGAGAGCCTTATCCGCGGGGGCGCCCTCGACTGCACCGGCGCCAGTCGTGCGGGCATGCTCGAGACGCTGCCGGCCGCCATGGCTCAGGCGGCGAAGCGGCTCAATGATCAGGCGGCCGGGCAGGAGTCGCTGTTTGGCATGCTCGACGATGCCGGTGCCGGGATGGCCGACGCCGACCCCGCAATCACGGCACCCGAGATGGAGAAGGACGAGCTCCTCAAGGGCGAGAAGGAGGCCATTGGCCTCTACGTGTCGAGCCACCCGCTCACCGACTGCCGCAAGCAGTTGGCGCGGCTCACTACCGTCACTATCGGAGAGGTGGGACGCTGCGCCGATGGGCAGACGGTCACGCTCGGTGGGCTTGTGGGGTTCATCAAGAACATCAGCACCAAGCGCGGCGAACCCATGGCATTTGTGCGGCTCGACGACTTGGAGGGGGGCATCGAGGTGGTTGTGGTGCCGCAGGTGCTGGCCGCCTCGCGCGAGGTACTGCACGAGGATGCGCTGGTGCTCATCAGCGGTCGCATCGACCAGAAGGGTGAGGGCGAGACCAAACTGGTGGCACAGGCCATCACGCCGTTCGAGCCCGACCCGGCCGAAGAAGAGGACAGGCTGCTGCTGAAGGTGGATTCCAGCCGCGTGGCCGGCACCGACATGGGGATGCTGAAGCAGCTCATCAGCGACCATCCGGGCGAGGCGTCGGTGGTGGTGGATGTGATGACCCCCGAGGGCCCGGTGCGGATGCGCCTGGGTAAGGAATATCTGGTGGATCCGGGGGATCGCAACCTTCTGGCATCGCTCAAGTCGATGTTCGGGGAGCGCGCCGTCGCCTGATCGCGACGGGCGGTGCCAGAGGGGCTTGACTGCCTCTGGAACCGCGGCTTCAATCGCCCCTCAATGGACGACCACACCGCCCCAGATGCCCGACTCGCCCTCGAGGCCGCCGATGATGGCGCGTCGTGCCGTCTGTGCCCAGTGCGGTGCGAACGCATCGTGTACCCGGCGGCGTGCGTTGCGCAGGCCTGCCCGCGTCTCTACGCGCACGAGGAGGGCGGCGTGACATGGATCGGCTGCATCGACAAGATCTTCGGGGTCGAGATCGACGCGGGTCAGCTGGCCCGGGTGGAGCAGGACCACCCCGGCTTCGGTGCCATTCGTGCCGATCGCCCGCCCCGCCCCATCTGCGTCGCCGCGATCGATCGCACATTCCCGCTGCGTGCGAATGGGGCATGCCAGAACCCCGCATTCGGCGCTGGCCTGCCCGACGCCCCAGATGGCCGCGAGCCGCTTCGCACCCGCCCGGCCTGATCAGCTGGTGCCGAGCGGCTGATGGTCGCGATCGGATATTCAGAGCATCGGCAAGGGAGGCGAGGGGCACGGGGGCATGCCTAGGTGCGCCGCCGCCCCTGGCCTGGTGCGGGCGGTACCGGATCCTCACCCAGAGCCACGCGTCGTGCGATCCATCCGGCGAGCCGACGACGCTGGTCGTCATCGAGCCAATGTTCGGCAACGTGCCGCAGGCGCGAGATGGTGTCGTCACCGGTGGCAAGCGCCTTGCTTCGACCGGTGCGAAGGGCGATCCACCCGATAAGGCGGTCGGCCTCGTCCTCGCTCATCGTGAGCGAGGCAACGCGGATGATGTCGTCAACAGGGTCGCCCACGTGGGCACTGTAGCGAACACACGTTCCCTACCCTGCGGGGACTAGGCGGCAGCCTTGCCCTTGCCGCGCAGGCGTCCGATAAGTGACGTCATCCATGGCGCCGATCGCGTGAACTCCAGCGCCAGGAACCACAGCACCGCCAGCACCAGACCAACAACCCACGCGGTGGTGCCGAGCGAAGTGAAGATGATGAGGACAAGCGCGATCGCGACGACGCCGGCGATCTCGAGGTGGCGGGTGTATTCGCGGGCGAACGTGGTCACGCGCCCGTCGCCGCTCTGTGCACCATTCGCAAGGTCCTTCGATCTCCGGGCGATCCACGAACGGGAGCGCTTGGCCAGGCGGTCGGGACCGAACAGCCACAGGATTCCTGCAACGACCGCGGCGAGGAGCGCCAGCCACATCGTCTGGGCCAGAAGGCGTTGCCCGATCTGATCGACGATCGCGTTGTACACCTGTTCAGATGCTGGCTCCGCGATGAGGCCGGCGATGATGCTGCGGGTAATGCGGAGCGCGATGAACACCACCACCGCAGCAACTGCGATGGCGATCATGGTGCGGTAGGCAGTCGACCTGCGCTCGCGTGCCAGCAGCAGGCCCAAGATCATGAGGATGAGGAACGCCAGCGGCAGTACCCATGCCATCAGGTCAACGAGCGTGATCGCGTTTTGTACGGCCGTAACGCCAGAGCCCTCGGCGATGATGTACACGGGATAGCCCTCGGCTGCCAGCGGCGCCGGGAGGTACTTGGCCATCGTTCCGAGCTTGGCATTCACGGCCGCCCGGGCTTCCTTCACCAGGGGCTCGGTGTTGAACACGATCGCGTCATCCTGGAAGGCGAACACCCCGGGTTCATTCCTCAGCAGTGCCACCACGCCTTCGCTGGCCCGCTCAGAGACGTCGGAGATGAGTTTGCGCGCGGCACCGGTGCTGAGCGCGTTCTGCACGATGTTGCCCACCTGGGCACGGAGCGATGCTGCGAGCACGCCGGTGAGGAATGCCTTGCGATCAGCGCTCACCGGCAACTGCTCCACGACCTTGCTGGCGGCATCCTCGGCACGCTGCTGGGTGATGACGTCATTCTCGACGTAGTTGACGATGGCGTCCTGCACGTCCACCTGGCCCTGCACATTGAGGGCTGCACTCACGAAGCCGTCGGGGTTATAGGCGGTTGCGCGCACCCACACGAAGAGGCTGCCCACAATCAGGCAGAGAATCGAGATGGTCAGGCAGACGAACGACAGGATGCCGCGCCAACGCTGAGTCTTCTTGGTCGCCGGTGTCGGCGTGCTCTCCGCGATTGCCACGCAGGTACTTTAGCCATGGTGTCGGGGCCGCTTCGTGCAACACAGCGAGGGGCGTGGGGCGGTGACCCGCGCTAAGTTATCCCCCAACGGTCAGGAGGTCACGTGGTGAGCAGCGAAGTTCCCACCCGACGCCATATGAGTCCCGATGAGGAACTCGAGCGCGCGATGACCGATTACCTGCGCGTTTCCCGAGGCGCCCACCTCTACGCCAGCGGCGATGAGCACCAGCGTGCCGAAGAGGCCGCGTGGGGTCGTCTGGAGACCGCGCGCGATCTGATGGAGGGCGCTCCCGCCACCTCTTAGGTGCTGCTCGGCCCCCAGCGGAATCCGGTGGGGGCGGGCATTGCGGGAATAGGGCTCGTGGGCATGCCCGGACGGGGCTGGCCGTGGAACTCCACGGGAGATGTGTCGTTGGGTGCCTCCGGGTGGAACATGGACGCCAGGTACTGGATGTGCCCTCTGCCCGGCCCCAGTTCGTATTGCCCGCCGCCGTACATGCCAAGGCCCTCGGCACGCGCGTGGTCGTACACGGCCATCAGTCGCTCCAGCGACCCGGTGCGCGATGGCTTGATGTTTATGGTCTGGGCATCAATGGCCTGCGCCGCGATGTCGTCCACCGAGTGGATGGGTGCATCCCAAGTGATGCGCGGTTCGGCTCCGGCAAGTGCGATGCGCGTGCGGTCATCCACTCGCGGGTCCTCAAGCCATGCATCGGGGAACTCCTCGGCCACCATCGCGTAGAGGCCCGGATCGGCTCCTCCGCCCACGGTCGTGCCTGTGTAGTGGCCCTTCAGATCGATGACATCGACATCAACGGCGTCGCCCAGCGCATGGGCCATTTCCCGCGTCCATGATGGCGACGCGTCAAGCTTGAAGGCGATGCCCGGCGCGACCTCCGCCCAGCGCTCCACGATGCCCGGGTCGGGAGGGTCGCCAAGGCCGGTGGAGATGACGAATGAGACCGGGGCGCATTCCTCGCCGAGCACACGCCAAAGGGGCTCCCCGGCCTGCTGCAGCGCCAGGTCGAGTGCGGCACTCTCAAATGCCCACCTGCGGTACGCGCGGCTGGGCTCCCAGGAGGGCGGGGTGGGGAAGAGATCAATCCCGTCGAGCGCCTGCGACAGCGAATGAATCGTCCACTCGCCGCGAAGATCGGGTGCCCCGGCAATAGCGAACGCCACCGCCTGGTCGGC
The DNA here is from genome assembly GCA_945876305.1 of Bifidobacterium breve. GTDB lineage: Bacteria > Actinomycetota > Thermoleophilia > Miltoncostaeales > Miltoncostaeaceae > SYFI01. The sequence goes on along the minus strand of CAMCOB010000008.1, from coordinate 3,165 downwards.
CTCGTACGTGACGTCCTCGCCGATGCCCTCGTGCCCGCCGCCGCGCAGGAGCACCAATGTGGTGACCCTGGTGAACTGCGGCGATACCTCGAGGTCAAGGCGGTCGAGCGCAACCTCATCGATGATCACGGGGAGATCGCGGATGTGGTCGTAGATCACGGTGATTGGTTCCGTTCGTCGCCGAGCAGCAGGCACAAATGCGATCGCCGCGCGGCGTGGTCGTCGGTGGCGAAGATGCGGATCGCATGCGCCTGGGGAATTCACTCATGCTACCGACGTGCCCCGCGCTATCGTCGTGGTGTGGCCGACCGCGTAAAGATCACTATTCGCAATACCGATGGCAAGCCCGTGGGGCGTGTTGCATGCGACCCAGATGGAACCGTGGTGGCCGAGGTGATCGATGAGGAAGGCCGTTGGCTGGTGGAGCTGGCGGCCGAGCGCCACGGGGCCCCCAGACACCCCCGGCCACGCCCGTCGTGCTCGCCCCCGAACGATGGTCGTACGGATATGGCATCCGGCCAACCCTCAACCTGAGGTTGAGGTCAGATCCGGGCGAGCCAGTGCGGGCGGGCGCTGGTACGAAGGGCAATAGCCCTCTACGGTGCGCCGTCCTACGAACGTGACCACCCCATCTACCCGCACCCCCGACCTGGTCGAGATGGCCTTGCTCGAGGTCGCCTCGGTGCCTGGCGGTATTCACCGCAGCGTGCTGTGGGCTGCCGTGGCCGCGCGCATGGCCGAACTCGATCCCGGCGCATCTCCGCCTCCGCCGGATCGGGTACTGCGCGCACTTGGAATGTGCATCGTGCGCGGGCAGGTGGACGAGGTGGGTGGTCGGGTGCTGCCCGTGGCCGCGCTCAGGGACCAGGCCGAGAGCGCGTAGTCGGGCCGGGTCGTGGGAGGGGGCACCCGTCGCGCGGCGAAATCCCAGCCCGATGGATCCCGACCGACTCCTCACCCTCACTGATGCCGCGATGCTCGCGGGGTGCTCGCGCAAGGCGTTGGAGCGCAGAGTGGAGCGGGGAAGCCTGCACGTAATCCACGGTGAGGATGGCCAGCGCGCAGTGCTACTCGCCGACCTCATGAGATCCGGGCTGGTGGCGCTCATGCCTGCATGCGCGCCGGTGGGATCTGCTCCGGCGCGGGTGGAGGAGGCCGAGTCCGAACGTGAGGCCCTGCGCACCGCCCTGACAGCGACCGAAGCGGCACTTCGCCGATCGCGCGAGGAGATGCGCATCGTTCGCGCACACCTGTTGGAGGCAGAGGCCCGTGCCGCGGTAGCCGAGGATGACCTCACCCGTGTGCTGCTGACTGGCATGCCGCTGCAGGCGGTACCCATGCAGCCCGCCGCACGGCGCGGCAGGCGACGCCTGCGCACGGCCTAGAGCGGGTCAGCCCGGCAGGAGCCCCAGCAGTTCACGGGCCGTGGCCTCCGGGGTCTCCTCGGCAAGGAAGTGGCCGCAGTCGAGGGTGCGTCCGCGAACATCAACCCCCTCGTCCATCCATGTGCCCAGCACGTCGTAGATGCGGTGCATCGCACCGCGCTCGCCCCACAGCACCATGAGGGGGCAGGCGATTCGCGAACCGGCGTCTTTGGCGTCGTGCACCAGGTCGATGGTGGCGGCCGCGCGGTAGTCCTCGCACTGGGAGTGGATGGTGGACGCATCATCGAAGGCCGCCTCGTATGCGGCGCGCGCGGCCGGGTCGAACTCAAAGCCCGGGGCCGCCCATCGGCGCAGCGTCTCGTTCAGCCACCACCGCGCGTTCTGCCCGATCATGCGCTCGGGCAGGCCGTCGGGCTGGATGAGGAAGAACCAGTGGTAGTAGGCAGTGGCGAGCGCCTCGTCAGTGGTGGCGAACACCTTTGCTGTGGGCACGATGTCGAGCACCGCTGCCGCCGTGATGCGCTCAGGGTGGTCGAGGCACATGCGGCGGGTCACTCGTGCGCCACGGTCGTGGCCGGCCACGGCGAACTGGTCGAACCCGAGGGCCGACATCACCTCCACCTGGTCCTCTGCCATGGCGCGCTTGGAGTACCCGGCGTGGTCGGGGCCACTCTCGGGTCGTCCGCTGTCGCCGTAGCCACGCAGGTCGGCACACACCACGGTGAAGTGGTCGGTGAGCAGCGGTGCCACCCGGTGCCACATGGCCATGGTCTGGGGAAAGCCATGCAGCAGCAGCAGTGGCGGACCGGAGCCCGCCACTGCCACCGCGATGTCCGTGCCGGTGACCGCGACCTGTGATCGCGTGAAGCCGGCGAGCGGCACTACTTGGCTGCGCCAGACGTGGTGATCTTCACCGAGGTGATGGTGACGGGCGAGTTGGGCTTGTCAGCAGGGTCGCGCGGCACGTTGGAGATCGCATCGGCGACCGACTGTCCCTTCGTTACCTGCCCGAAGAGGGAGTAGCTGGGGGGAAGCGAGACGCCGTTCGCCCCGGTAACGATGAAGAACTGTGATCCGTTGGTGTCGGGGCCGGCGTTCGCCATTGCCACGGAGCCGATCTTGTACTGGCCCGCCGCGGGCAGCTCATCCGGGAATGAGTAGCCGGGGCCGCCGCTTCCGGTGCCGGTGGGATCGCCACCCTGGATCATGAATCCGGGAATGACGCGGTGAAAGGTGAGGCCGTCGTAGAAGCCCTGCTTCGAGAGGAACACGAAGTTGTTTACGGTCTTGGGCGCCTGCTTCGGGTCAAGGGCGATGGTGATCTCGCCCTTGGATGTCTGCATGGCAGCCGTGTACGTGGCGTTGGCGTCAATGGACATCGCGGGCGCTGCGGCCCACGTTTTCGCGCCTGATGCAGGCGCAGCAGCAGACGCCGTGGTGTCGGCCGCGGTTGATGCGGAGTCGGATGAGCCGCAACCTGCGAGCACGGGAAGTGCGGCGATGCCGACAATGGCGGTGGTGATAATCAGTCGTTTCATGGCGGTGAGGATACCTGTCGTGAATGCGTTGCTCTCGTACGAAGGTCTCGAAGTGCGCGCCCGGCCCCCGACGCCCGGTACTGCTCTCGCACTGATGACCGGATACACCACCGCGCTGGCTGCATGCTGCCGGCGCTCTACGGCCCGTCGCGCATGCGAAGAGCGAGGTGACGATGGTCGCGGTGTACCCGCATCGATCATCCATGGCGGGCTGGCTGGCATCATTCCTGATGGCGGCTGAG
>CAMCOB010000007.1 GCA_945876305.1 Bifidobacterium breve | reverse complement strand
TACCAGCTGAAGAGCGGCGTGGTGCTGTTTGGCGAGGCCATGCCCATTGAGGCCATCGAGGCCGCGTACGACGCCTGCGAGCGCGCCGACGTGCTGTTGGTGATCGGCACAAGCCTGCTGGTAACCCCAGTGAGCAACCTGCCGAGCGTGGTGCTGGCCCGCGGCGGGAGCCTCGCGATTCTCACCGAGGGCGAGACCCCCTACGACGAACGGTGCACAGTGCGCCTTACCGGGAAGGCGGGGCCGACCATGCAGGCCGTGCTCGCCGCCATCCCGGCATCAAGCGACTAGGCCTTGATGTAGGCGTGCACCAGGTCCATCTCGATGCGGACCGGTGCACCGTCGATGAGGTCGGCCACCTCATCCATAAACGCAGCCATCGATGCGCGGCTGTTGGCAGCGCCGCCGGCCTCGTGGGTGTCGTACAGGCCGATGCCGCGGATGGTGCCGCTGGCGGGGTCGCCCGTGATGAGCGCGAGCTCCTCGTTGGGATCGGTCTCCACGAAGGCGTCGGCGAAGGCGATGTACTTCTGCATCACCTCGTCGTAGTGACCGGGCTTGGCCTTCATGGTGAACTCAACGACTGCGGGCATTTGACCCTCCATTGGACATTCGATGGGCGCATGTTGCCAAGGGCCGGACCCTCTGGCCCAAAGATGCGGCCGTAGAGCGAATAGCATTCCTCCGACCCCCGCTGTGGAGGGAGCCGCTCACTCTCAATGGAGTTCGCCATGCATGTCCGCCCTCGCACATTTGTCGCCCCCCTCGCCCTCGTGGCAATGATCGGCGCAAGCATCGCCACGGGCACCGCCATGGGTACCGCAACCACCAATGGTTACGGTGCCACGGCGGCGCCCCTCTCGAATGCGTCGCTCGCATGCGCTTGGCCGGTTGAGAGCACCCCTGCCAAGGCCAACGTGGCGTACCCCGACAGCAACGCCACCTACTGGACCACCCCATACGTGGCGGCACCCGGCATGACCATCACGATTGCCGGCAACTACCCCACCGCGCGCTTCTTCTCGATCGACACCTACGCGAGTAACGCGCAGAGCTTCAGCCTGAACGGCGTGGGTAGCGCGCTGTCGGACTTCCAGATCAACCCCGACGCCGGATCGGCAAATGGCTGGCAGACACCGGGCGCTGCCAACGGCGGTGCGTACACGGTGACCCTCACCAACGACGTCGCGGCAGGAATGCCAAACGTCATCCCGCTCGCACCCGCCACTCCCACCACGCCCCTGCTGAAAGCAATGCCTGCCACCACCGGGTTCGTAATGGTTCGCGTGTACCTGCCCCAGGGTGGAAACGCCGACAACCCCGCAGTCGTGCCGCTGCCCACCATGACCATCAACACCCCAGGGGCTGCCCCGCGCGTGCTCACGCCGTGCGCCAACTCCCAGAAGGCGCCCTCAAAGGCATCGAAGGTGGTGAAGAAGGCCGTCGGCGTGATCGCCAACGCGATCCTCGGGGCAACCGGCAAGTTCGCCGGCCCACCGCCATGCACCACCAACTGCACCGCCCAGCTGCAGTTCTCGCGAGCGGGTGGCACCACCACGCCGTTCCCGAACGCGGCCAGCGGCTACGCAGCTGCGCTCTACACGCCGGCAAAGGGCTATCTCACGGTGATGCGGGCAACGATGCCGCTGAGCGCCACCGCGACGGGCAGCGCCCCGGCCGTGTGGCCCACCGCCACCAATCAGGCGCTGTGGCCGAGCCCCACCCTCGACCTTCGCTACTGGTCGGTGTGCAACTACATCTACAAGGTGCCGTATCCCGTGGTGAAGGTGGGCAAGAAGATGGGCTGCATTGCCGATCAGGCCGTCACGCTCTCCGGGAGTGCAGGCAACGTGGCGAATGTGGTGCTGTCGTCGCCAACTGACCGACCGGCTGCGACGCGCAAGACGGGATCACCCGTCGCGTGGCTTCCGACCTCGGTGAGCAACACGACCTCCCAGGAGGTCATCGCCATCCGCAACATGCTGCCCAACAGCCAGCCGGCACCCGGCTTCGCCAACTCGGTCACCAATGTGACCACCTACAACGATGCCGCCGCCGCGCAGGCTGTGATGCAGCAGTACTACCCAACGGCCGTGCAGTGCACCACCGCTACGTTCCGACGGGGCGTGGCCCGCGGCGGCGCGCTGGGCGGCGCCAACGCCTGCTTCAACAACCCGGTGACGCCCCGCACCTGACGAACGGGCGGGAGTCAGCTCGGCGCCGATGCCTCCTGGAGGCCCGGCGCCGAGTCGTCGAGCGCCCACACGCTGGGGGTGCCCAGCACCATCGCGATATTGGCCAGCACCGCCGCGGCCGCGATCCACATCACGCCCGACAGACCGATCCCGGCGATAACGGCGCCGATGAGTGCGAACCCGATGGGCTGACACACCTGGCTGCCAAGCGCACGAAATGACCCCACCCGCGACCTGATGTCGGGCGCGACCTGCCGGGTGATGGTGGTCTCAAGCAGGGTGCCCGAGATGGCGATGACGGTGCCTCCCACCCACGCGCCCACGCCCAGCACCACGGTGGGGGCCGGCATGGCGAGCAGTACGAAGAACCCGGCGAACAGCACCGTGACCGCGTACGACACCACGATGGGCCGCTTGGGCCGAAGGCGCTGGGCCACGAGTCCACCAGTGGCAAACCCAAGACCGAAGCTCGAGATGACCACCGCCCACGATGCCGCGCCGTCAAGAAACTGCTCGGCGATGAGCGGACCACCCACAAAGATGGCGGGCATCACCAGAAGCGCGTAGAACGACTCTCCCACGACCACCACCACAAGCCAGGTGCGACTGCGAAAGGCGTCCCAACCATCGCGCAGATCGGCCAGAAATCGTTTGCCCGCCTGGGCTGTGCGCACGTGACGGAACCGCGCGAACGCAAGCAAGGCGATGCCCACGGCGAAGGATGCGGCATCAATGGCAATGGCCCCGGCCGGTGAGATGAGGGCCACCGCAGCGCCACCCACCACGCCGCCCAGCACCATGCCGAGCGCGGGGGTGATGGCGATGAGCCCGTAGGCGTCCTGCAGGCGCTCAGGGGCCACCGCCTGCGGCACGATGCCCGACAGCGCGGGCCGAAAGAACGCCTCGGCCGTGCCGTACACGAACATGATGGCCATGATCGCGGGCACCCCACCCACGCCCAGCACGAGAATGGTGGCGAACACGGCCTGGCACACCCCGCGTACGACGTCGCTGCCAATCATCACCAGGCGCCTGGGTAGGCGGTCGGACCACACCCCACCCACCAGTAGAAACAACACCAGCGGCACCGCACGAGCAGCCAGCACAAGGCCGATATCGGCAGCCCCGCCACCCAGGTCGATGATGGCGAAGGGCACCGCCACCGATGCAATGACATCGCCGACCGTGGAGACGAGTTGCGCTGAGAACAGCAGCGCGAATGCCCGTTCGCGCAGGCAGCCAAACGCCCGGAGCATGCGAGTTTCTCTTAGCTGCCGCACGCGACCCCGCACGGCAACCAACGCCGTGCGGGGTCGCGCTCGCGACTACGCCTTCGCTGGGCGAGCGGCGTCCAGCACCTTGCGATTCGACAGCAACAGGAAGCCGAACCCGACCTTGGCGATGAGGTCGATGATTACGAATGATGCGACCTCGGGAGTGGTCCCGATGACGCCGAGGCCCTCGGTTCCGAGAATCCACAGAATCGGGTAGATCGACCAGACAACTGCCAACAGAATCGCCAACTGCTGAAACTTGGCCCGCACTTCGGGCGGGCGCTGCTTCGCCGCCTTGAGAACCTCCGCAAGCAGGACCCACAGGATCCAGACGAAGATAAACGCACTCACCCCAAACCATATCCAGCGAACATCGGTTGAGGTGACGCCGGCAAAGAAACCCGTGAGAATCATCCCGATGTCAAGACCGATCAGCCAAACGATGGCTTCCATGCTCGCGCCTGCGAGCAGCGCAAGGTCGAGCAGAAGGAGCGGAGTCGTGAAGAACCAGTCGACATACCGAGCCCAGTAGAACGGCTCGTACATTTCTTGACCTTCGCGCAAGATTGGAAACCAACCCTGCTTGAGGGACATACCGAGATACGCGACTGCTGCAATAGCGGCGATGAAGAAAGTAATCGTGTGAAACCAGCGATGGCCTGGCCTCTCACGAGCAGCCATCAGAACAAAAACGGCAGCACCAAGTGCCATCCCGATCGTGCCGATCCACAGCCACATTTGCACTGCGCTCGAGGGTTCAATCATTCTGGGCTCCTTTCACTCAACACCGCGGGGCACGGCGTAGTTTCAGCTACTTTATGCAGGTCCAATCGGCCGTTGCCTGAGAACGGTCGTGTGTTTCGTCCAGAGGCTTTGCGATTGGCCGAGCCAGTCGCCCTCACGCAGTCGCCGTCACAAGCCAGCCGGTATTGCGCAGCGGCAACCCCACGCGGGCGATCTCGGCCATGGTGGCCACGCGGGCATTCTCAAGGCGATCGGCGGGGATGTACTCGCCATGTACGTGGCGCACTGCAGCCCACATGGCATTGGGCCCTGGGTAGCGCAGGCGCATGCGGCGGCTCGTCATATCGATGGGCCCGAAACCCGCGCCTTTAAGCAGCGCGTGCAAGTGATCGGGGTCGCCCAGCGCCTGACCACTCGGGGTGCCCTCCGGCGGACGCCGGTCAGCGAACCGCGCTGCCACGCGGCCCACGGTGACCGACTCGCACTGGTCAGGTGTACCCCAACACGCCATCACCAGCCGGCCGCCGGGTCGCAGCACTCGGTGTACTTCGGCGAAGGCGGCCGCATGATCGGGGCAGAACATAAGGCTGAGCGCGGCCACGACGAGGTCGAAGGAGGAGTCGGGCAGGTCGAGCGCCTGGGCATCCATCACCTCGACGCCCATGACTCCGGGCACACCCGCCAGCCGCTCGCGTGCCACCGCCACCATGTGCGGGGCCAGATCCACAGCAGTCACCCGCGCACCGCCCGGGCCAAGCAGTTCGGACATGGCGCCCGTGCCGCACCCGAGGTCGAGCACATCGAGCCCGCCAACGTCGCCCGCCAACGCGCGTATTGCCAGATGCGGCTCGCGCAGCGCGGGCACCATTACGTCCTGGTAGATGGACGCGACGTCATCCCACAGCGCCCGCACAGTCGCGGTGCGCACGTCCTCACTCACGCCAGCTGCCCCAGCCAGTCGCCGGTCATGATCGCGAGCTCGTCGGCGCAGCCGGTAAACACGTGATCGGCCTCGGCCAGCATGTCGAGGGACACATCGCGATTGCCAGCCGCGTTGGCAATCGCTGCAAGTTCGTAGCCCTCACCCGGCAGGATGAGGTGGTCGTTACCCGCCTGAAAGATTCCGATGGGCACCTTCACCAACCCGATGCGCTTACGCGATTCGGCATGCGGCGACTCAGGCCCACGCGACGACCACCACGTGGCGTAGGTCCAGATCTCGGCGTTCTCGGGAGTGGCCAATGGCCCGTTTGCGCGGGTCACGATGAAGATGCGGTCGTTTGGGGGGTCATCGGGATCCTCCGCCATGATGGGCCGCGCGATCTCCACCACCTCCTCGTAGTTAGGTGATGCCCCAAATCTGAGCCACCGCATGCGCAGCGACTCGGGGAGCGACTCGGGGTGCGCGACGGTGCACAGCCCCACCACCTCGGGCGGCTGCATCTCGGCCACAAAGTTGGTGCATATTGTTGATCCCATGCTGTAGCCCAGCAACGCCACGCGGGGGAATCCGTTGTTCCTCGCCACCTCAAGGGCCGCCCGGAGGTCGAGCACGGTCTTGTCGAAAAGGCCGCCGCCAAAGAACGGGCCGTAGTTGGCCAACCGGGTGTTGATGGACATGACCGAGAAGCCCTGCCGCGAGAGATCGAAGGCGAGGCGCCTCGGTACTCCCGACAGGTAGTTGCCCACTGACCCGTGCACCACGAGCACCAGCAGCCGGCGACGCTCTGGGGGCCCGAACCGGGGACGAAGCAACATGCCATCCCACACGTGGCCATCGTCAGTGCTCAGCGTCACGAGCCGGGTGCTGATCTCGTGGTCGTCGCGCCCAAACTCCGGGCGGCGCCTCGCACCGGTTTGCCGGGAACTCACTCGATACCCCCGAGAAAATCGGTGATGGCATCGACCAGCAGGATCTCCTGCCCCTTGTAGAAGTGCCCCGCCTCGGGCACCCACACCAGATCCACGTGCTCGTTACCCGACTCGCGCAGCAGGTCGGCCTGACGCTGGGCCTCCTCGGAGTCAACCACCTGATCCGCCGTACCCTGAGTGAACAGCGTGGGCACCGTGATGTGCGGCAACTGGCGAAAGGCCATGGCCGAGTAGGCCTCGGGGCCACGCGAGTGCCACCACGTGCGGTACGTGTACACCTCGCTGTCCTGCGGTCGGCGCGTGGGTCCGCGGCTCTGTTCGATGACGAACAGGCGGTCGTCCTCGGGGCGATCGGGAGTGCCCGATCCAACCACCCCGGCCAGGCGTTCCACGATCTGCTCGTACGACGGGCTGGCGCCCCACTTGCGGCTACGCGCCTCCAGCGACTGCGGCAGGCCCCATGGGCCTGAGATCGAGATGAGCGCCTTGATACCAACAAGGTTGTGGGTGGCCACGTACCGGGCAGCCAAGGTGGCGCCGCTCGAATACCCGCACACCACAATGTGGTCGTACCCCTGAGCCTCGAGCCACCAGAACGCGGCCTCGATGTCCTTGATGGCATCGTCGAAGATCGCCTTGCCAAAGAGCTGGCCCACATTGCCCATGCGGGTCTCCACCACCAGGGTGGGATACCCGGCGCGGGCAAGGCGCGAGGGCAGAAACCTGAGAGTGCCAACCAGGAAGTTGCCCATGATCCCGTGCACGTGGATGACCGCCGTGCGGTGGCCTGATGAACGCTCACGCACCCGGGTGATGCGGTCATCGATGTGCAGCAGTGCGTCGTGCACTTCGCCGTCGGTGGCCGTGATCGTGGCCAGAACCCGCTCGACGCCCATCTACGTCGCCGCGCCCACGCCCGGGTCTACGCGCTGCACGTCCCCGAACGGCATCTGCATAAACCGGGCGCCAAGCGTGCCAAAGACGTCGGGGTCGCCCGAGCAGGCGAATGCGTAGTGCCCCTCGCGCCCGCCGTCGCGCAGCATGCTCTGCCTGCCGAGCGTGTCGGCGATCTCGCGGGCGATCTCCTCGCCCGACGAGATGAGCGTGGCGTCGGGTACCTGGCGGCGGATCAACTTGGCCACCATTGGGTAGTGCGTGCAACCGAGGATGACCGTGTCCACATCGGCATCGCGAAGCGGCTGGGTGTACTCGCGCACCATGTCCACCACCGACTGATCGAATGGGTCGCCGCTCTGGATGGCAGGCGCCAGAAGCGGACAGGCCACGGCGGTCACCTCGGCGCCCGCGTCGTGCGCGGCGATCATGCGCTGGTACGAGCCCGACGCCACGGTTGCCTCAGTCGCCAGCAGGCCGATGCGGCGTGTGCGGCTGCTCTGCACGGCCGCATGGCTCTCGGCCGTCATCACGCCGATCACCGGTACATCAAGTTGCGTCTGAAGGTGGGCGAGCGCGGCGGCAGTGGCGGTGTTGCAGGCCACCACGATCATCTTTACGTCCTGCGCCAGCAGCCACGCTGCGATGGCATCAGCCCGTGCACGCAGATCCTCAGCCGACTTGTCGCCATACGGAAACCACTCGGTGTCACCGAAGTAGATGAAGTCCTCCGACGGGAGCCGGGCCAGCAGCTCGTCGAGCACCGTGAGTCCGCCCACGCCGGAGTCGAAGACCCCGATGGGCCTGTCTGCGTTGCTCGCCATTCGCATGAACCCTAGAGGGAGATCAGGCCCGCCGCACCAGCAGCGCGAGACTTCCCAGCAGCAGGACCACGGCAAGGATGCGGTCCCAACCGAACGACGCCACGGGCTGACCAAACCAGCCGAAGTTGTCGATGGCAGCGGCCAGCACCACCTGCCCCAGCACCACGGCCACGAAGGTGGTGAGTACACCCACCCGAGGGGCAGCCACCAGCGTGCCGAACACCAGCACAGCACCGCACAGGCCACCCAGATACGCCCACCACGGTCCGCCCCCGATATTGACCAGCGACGAGCCCTGGCCCACCACCAGTGCTCCCACCACAAGAACGACGGTGCCGACGACAAATGACAGCGCCGCGCTGGCGATTGGCGACCCCACCACCACCCGCAGCCGCGCATTGATTGGCGCCTGCGCCGCGATGAGTGCACCGCCGAGAAGCGGCAGCAGGATGTACGGGATGCGGTCCACGAGGGACTCCTTGTTCAGCCAGTGGTCAGACGCTTGCAGAGGAAACCATTACCATCACGCGCCGTGCCCGACACCCTCACGGCCAATGCGCCGCCGGTTCGCAAGAACCTCATCCTGCTGCTGGCGTGCCTGGGGCAGTTCATGGTGGTGCTCGACGTCGCGGTAGTAAACGTGGCGCTGCCGATCATGCGCGTGGACCTCGGGTTCAGCCCCACCGGCCTTCAGTGGGTGGTCAATGCCTACACGCTCACCTATGCGGGCTTCCTGCTCCTGGGCGGTCGCGTCGCCGATCTGTTCGGGCGGCGGCGCATGTTTCTCGTGGGTCTTCTGGTGTTCACGGTGGCCAGTCTGGTGTGCGGATTCGCGCCAAACGGATGGGCCATGATCACCGCCCGTGCGGTACAGGGCGTGGGCGCGGCCATCCTCTCCCCCGTCACGCTCACCATCGTCACCACCACATTCACTGAGGCCAAGGAGCGTTCCCGGGCGCTTGGCATGTGGAGTGCCTCGCTGGCCAGCGGTGGCGCGGTGGGCGTGTTGATCGGCGGCCTCCTCACCGACCTCCTCTCGTGGCGCTGGATCTTTCTCATCAACATCCCCGTGGGAGTGGCGGGACTCATCGTGGGCCGCTGGGTCATTCCCGAGACCTTCGGGTCGGGCGCAGGCAAGAAGCTTGACGTTGCCGGCGCGGTCACCATCACGCTGTCGCTCACCGCATTTGTCTACGGCATCGTGCAGACCAATACGTACGGCTGGGGTTCGGCATGGACCCTGGTGCCCATTGTGGGCGCCGCAGTGCTGCTGGCGGCCTTCATCCTTATCGAGACCCGCCTGGCGTCGTCCCCCATCGTCCCCTTCGGAATGTTGAGGTCGCGCGCGCTCACAGGGGCCAACATCGCCATGGCCTGCGTGGGTGGTTCGATGTTCGCAATGTGGTACTTCGTGTCGCTGTACCTGCAGGAGGTGCTCATGCTCTCGCCCCTGCAGGCGGGCCTCGGGTTTATCCCCGCAGCCCTCATCATCATCGTGGGCGCACAGATCGCCGGGCGAATCATGCCGCGCACCGGCCCCACCCCCATCCTTGCGGTCTCGGGCGTCATCATCGCCGTCGCGCTTTTCTGGATGTCGTTTCTGTCGGCAGACGGCTCGTACTGGGTGGACATCCTCGGCCCCATTTCACTGGTGTCCCTGGGGCTCGGCCTCAGCTTCCCACCGGGCACCTATGCCGCCATGTCGGCAGTGGGTCCGCAGATGGCCGGACTGGCATCTGGCCTTGTAAACGCGTCGCGTCAGGTGGGCGGCGCCATCGGGCTGGCCGTGCTGGCCACCATCGCCGCCCACCGCACCGGGGCACTCGACGCCAGCGAGTCTGCTGCCTCGGCGCTCGCCGACGGCTACGGCCGGGCGATCCTCGTGGGCTCGATCATCGCCCTGGGCGTTATCGCTGCCGCTCTCATGATCCCGCGATCACGCCCCGAGCACCGCGGCCCGACACAGAATTAGGCGCCGGGCTCCGGGTTTTTCTTCGCGGCCGCGTCGGTTGCAGCAGCCTGCTCGATCAGCTTCTCGCCCTCGATATCCACGTGGGGCAGGATGCGATCGAGCCACCTCGGAATCCAGTGGACGGCCCGGCCCATGAGCCGCAAGATGGCCGGGACCATAAACAGCGTGAGGCCACCTGCAAGCAGCACGCCGGCCGACAGGCCCACGCCAAACTGCTTGATGACCGGGTCGCCATTGATGATGAACGCGGCGAACACCGACAGCATGATGAGCGCGGCGGTGGCGATTACCTTGCCGGCGCTGCGAATGCCATCTGCCACTGCCTTGGCCGGGGCCGCGGCCGTGCCGTCAGCACCGATGCGCGAGAGCAGAAACACCTGATAGTCGTTGGCCAGCCCGAAGATGGCCGCGTACATCATCAGCGGCACGTACGAGGCAATCGGGTCGGTGGCCCGGTCGCCGATAAAGCAACAGGCATTGGTCGGATCGAGCCCCACAAGCGCGAATCCCCAGCCCTCCTGAAACACGAGTGTGAGCAGCCCGAAGGTGGCCAGCGAGATGAGCGTGATAACCGCCGCAGCCTGAATGGGAATGAGAATCGACCGGAAGGCGAGCAGCAGCACCAGCATGTTGAGCAGGCAGACGGTGGCGATTACAAGAGGCAGCGAGCTTGTGATTTCGTCGGCCAGGTCGATGTTGCCCGCGGTCGTGCCGCCCACGTAGGCGGTGAGCCCGTTGGTCTCCTTCTCCACCTTCGGTACCACTGAGTCGCGCACGCGGTGCACAAGATTCACCGTGGTGTCGGCCGCCGGTGCGGTGGTGGGGATGGCGTTGTAATACGCCGCGGTGCCGCTGGTGTTGACCGACGGTACCGACACACCCTTCACACCCTGTGTGGACTTAAGCGCGTTCTGCAGCGTGACCAGACGCGGGTCGGTTCCCAGCGGATTGCCACCCGCAGCGGTGAGGGCAGCGGTCACCTGCGCCTTCAGCGCATTCGCCTGTGCCTCCTGCTGCGTGGCCTCCGCCTGAAGTGCCTCGAGTTGCCTCTTCTGGTACTCGATAGAGGCGACCTGGCGGGCAAGCGAGGCCTCCTGCTGCAGCAATAGGTCGCGGCGGTGCACGAGCGTCGCGCGCTGGCTGGCCAAGGTGCGGGCCTGTGCTTCAAGCGACTGCGCCTGTGCCAGCAGCGCGGTCTGCTCGGGTGTGCGTGGTGCCGAGAGTGCGGCAACCGCCTCTGCGCGCAGCGACGCGGCCTTTGCCTTGGCATCGGCCTGCACCGTGGCCTGCACGTTTTTCTGGGCGATGAGCGACTTCGCCCGGGCCTCAAGATCGGCCTCCCGCTTTTGCAGGCGGGCGAGCATGCCCGGGTCCACGGTCGCCGCGATCTCGGCCTTCACCGCAGCAATGGAGGCGTCGGTGGTTTTGATCTCACCGGAAATGACCCGGGCCTTCGCGGCCGCTGCCTTGGCCTTCGCAACCTGCGCCTGGGCCTTTACGCCCAACGCAGTTGCACGGCCGGCAGCGGCGCCCAGCGCCTCGGTGCGAAGTGCGCGCACCTGCCCCACCAGCACGGCACGCTTACTGGCCAGCGCCTGTGCATCGGAGTCCAGCGCCTGGCGCTCCTTCTTGATACGCGCAGACTTCGCCTGTGCAGACTTCGCCTCGGCCTCAAGTTGTGCCTGCTGCGCCTGCCCCTGGGCCTGCTCGGCCTCAAGTTGCGACTGAAGTGCCTTGGCCTCGTTCTCCTCTGCCAGGACGGTGGGGTCTTCCTTCGCGGGCGGATCGAGATTGACCGCCACAAGCAGCGGGCCGTTGTAGCCCACGCCATATCCCTCGGTCATCAGGTCGTACGCCTGACGCTGCGTGGTCTTGGTGGACGACACGCCGACGTCCTCCTGCCCCAGCGTCATGCGAAACACCGGCGCCGCCATGGGTATCAGGATCGCCAACCCGGCAAGAAGCATCCACCACGGGTGGCGCGACACAAAGCCACCCCAGCGCGCCCATACCCCCGTGCCCGCGGCCGCGGCCGCACCCTTTCGCCGCGGAAAAATCGGCAGCGAGTTGATGCGGTGGCCAAGCAGCGACAACACCGCCGGCAGCATGATGGTGGCCGCCAGCACTGCAGTGACCACCGCGAGTGACGACCCGTAGCCGAGCGACGAGATGAGCGGGATCCCCGCGACCGCGAGCGACAGCAGCGCCAGCACAAGGGTGCCACCCGCAAACACCACGGCGGTTCCGGCGGTGCCAACGGCCAGGGCCACCGACTCCTTTGGATCCATGCCCTCGGCCAGTTGCTCGCGATGGCGCGACACGATGAACAGCGCGTAGTCGATACCCACGCCCAACCCGATCATGGTGGCCAGCGTGGGGGCAATGCTCGGCACGGCCACGATGTGCCCCAGCAGCCCGATGATCGCCAAGCCGAGCGCCAGCCCGATGACCGCGCTGATGATGGGGAGGAACATGGCGATGAGGGTGCCGAACGACACCGCCAGGATGATGACGGCGGCAATGAGCCCGATGACGGTGCTGGAATCAGTATTCGGGTTGGACAGCGTGGCGCCCACGGTGCCGCCGGCCGCCACCTGAAGACCCGCCTTCACCGCTGGGTTGGCGGCGTTCAGCACCGCCTGCGCCTGCTCCTCGGTGATGGCCGCGGAACTCACGTTCATGAGCACCGGCACATACGCGATGGTGCCCGACTTGCTCTGCAGGTACTGCGCCGCGTTGCCATAGGGGCTCGTGGCCTGGGTGACGTGGGGCACCTTGGCGATGGCCTTTACCGATGCCGTGATGGCGTTCTTGTTGGCCGTCGAGTTGACCGTGCCCGACTTCACCTTGAACACGATCGGGCTGGTGCCGTTCTCGGTGGGCGGGAAGTCGGCCGCCAGCACGTTGGTGGCGTCCTGGCTCTGTGTGCCCGGCAGGCTGTTGTCGTTGGTGGTCTGGGCACCGACCACGCTCACCACGCCCGATAGGGCAACGATGATGACGACCCACAGCAACAGGGCCTTGACCGGGTGGTGCGCAACCCACCGGGCCATGCGATACAGCAGCGACGCCACGGTCAGCGACCCGCGATATTCGTGTGGGGGGACACCATCATGTGTTTAGCGTAGGGCATGCGTGGAGAGAGACAGGGCCGAACACAGGGGCGGCGGATCTACTCCGCCAGGTGGCGGTAGCCGCCCTTCCACCACATGAGTGGGTCGCCATCGGTCACATCGGCCTGCAGCACACGCCCGATGAGAACGCTGTGATCGCCGGCCTCCACCACCTGATGCCGCTCACACACCAGACGGGCATGCGCGCCCTCAAGCATGGGCACACCGTGGTGCCCGCCCTCCCAGGGCAGATCCTTAAAGCGATCCTCACGGGAGAACGCGAAGGTGTTGGACACCTCTTCCTGATCTGTGGCGAGGATGTGCACACCGAATCCAGGCGCCTGCGTCACGAGGTCGTGCGTCCACGATGCCTGGCCGATGCACACCAGCACCAACGGGGGGTGCAGCGACAACGATGAGAACGCCGACACGGTGAGCCCTACCGGGCCATCCGGACCGGCCGCCGTCACCACGGTAATGCCGCTGGCCCAGCGGCCTAGCGCCGCCTTAAACGCGTCGGGGTCCACTCCGGGGAGGTGCGATTCAGCCATGAGAGGGGACTGTATCCCGTCATCGGTAGCCTTGGCGCAACCTACCGCCACTGAGGCAGATGAGTCAGACCCAGCCCGGACAGGATCCCCGCATTCCCGACCACATACGCCACCCGGTGCTGTGGATTGTGGTGCTGGCCATACTCGCAGCGGTCGTCGCGGGCCTGGTGCTGACGGTGAGCGATGACGTGCGGGCAAATGAGCGCCAGTCCGCATTGCAGCCGTTCTACACGCCGCCCACCCTCCTGCCCGATGGGCGACCCGGAGATGTCATCCGCACCGAGCCCCTCCGAATCACCGTGCCCGGCGGGCGGGCAGTGCGCGTGCTGTACCGGTCGCAAGATGGCGAGGGCAAACCCACGGCATCGAGCGGCATGGTGTTTATCCCCTCTGGCCCCGCGCCCGCAGGCGGGCGCCCAATCGTGGCGTGGGCGCATGGCACCGTGGGGCTCGGGGCGGAGTGCGCCCCCTCGCGCATTGACGACCCCACAGGCAACCTGCCGTGGGTGGGCGAGATGCTCGCGCGCGGCTGGGTAGTAACCGCCACCGACTACGCCGGGCTCGGTACCCCCGGTACGTCCGGATACCTCATCTCGGGAGACGAGGGCCACGACGTCATCAACTCCGTGCGCGCAGCGCGCAATCTTCGGGGTGCCGGCGCGAGTTCGCGCTGGGTCGCGTGGGGCCACTCACAGGGTGGGCACGCGGCATTGGCGGCAGCCGACATGGCCGCCTCGTACGCGCCCGATCTGCGCCTGGTGGCCGTAGCCACGGCCGCTCCGGCGGCTGAACTGCGGCTGTTGCTCGCGTTGCAGTGGAACCAAGCGGTGGCATGGGTGATCGGGGCCGACGTCGTAAGCACCTGGCCCGCCCGGTATCCCGAGCTCAACCGGAACGCCATCCTCGCTCCCAACGGCCAACAGCACTGGCAGGACGTGGCGAGCAAGTGCATCGTCGCCGCGGCGCTTACATCGATCGTGCGTCAGGACATTCTCGGGCAGGACTTCTTCGCCATGGACCCCTGGCAATCACCGGCATGGCGCCAGCGCCTACGGGCCAACACGCCGCAGCCCATCCCCACTGATCTGCCACTGCTTATTGCCCAGAGCACAACCGATGCGGTGGTGCTGCCGCGTACCACCGCCACGCTGGTGCGTGATTGGTGCAGCGCCGGTGACCACATCAGCACGCTGTGGGTCAATGGGGTGTCGCATCAATCCACGGCGATCGTGGTGGGCCCATCGGTGGTGCAGTGGATCGATGGCCGGCTGCGCGGCGACCCCGCTGCCGATGACTGCCCTCTGCCGCTGCCCGTGGCCCCGATCAACGCCTGACCGGGGGGCTGGGCGGGGGTCGGTGCACCAACGCGCACCGACCCCCGCCGCACCTGCGCTTACTCCAACGGCTGGTTGATGCGCGCGTTCGACGGGCTGATGATGAGCACCACGATAAGCGCGACAAGCGGCACGAAGACCGCGAACAGGCCAAACCCGAGAGCGCTACGGCCCTTGGCCCGGGCAATGTTCATCGTGAGCACGATCAGGAAGATGTAGACGATGACGCCGATGATCCAAAGCAGGACACCCATAGGGACCCCTCCGTCGATTGATTGACGCGCGAAAGCCTACGGGTTACCCCGGACTCCCCCGCAATGCGCTGCTACGGTAACGATACCGATCGCCCGCTGTGGGAGAGCCAGCTTCGAGCTGGCGCCGAAGGAGCAACCGCCCCGGAATCTCTCAGGCACCAGGACCGTGGTGGGCGCGGTAACGCTGGAGAGAGGGTGGTCACCACCCCGCCGATGGGGAAAGCCCACAGCAGCATGTGGGTGCATCTCTCAGGCACACGGACAGCGGGGGCGCCGATTCGCACACATCGCGAGGGAGTCGCCGAACCATGTCCCATCAGCTCAGCAGCCTCACCGATCTTGAGGGAAACGACGAGTTCCTGGCTCGCCACATCGGGCCGCCAGCACACGAGCAGGCAGCCATGCTCGATGCCATCGGTGCCCCGTCGCTCGACGCGCTCGTTGCGCAGACGGTGCCTGCCTCAATCCTGCTCACCGACCCGCTCAACCTGGCGGCGCCGGTTACCGAGCGCGACGCCATCGCACGCCTACGTGAGATCGCGGCCGAGAATGTGGTGATGACCTCGCTCATCGGGCAGGGGTACAGCGACACCATCACCCCTGCAGTCATTCAGCGCAACGTGCTCGAGAACCCCGCCTGGTATACGTCGTACACCCCCTACCAGCCCGAGATCTCGCAGGGGCGCCTGGAGGGGCTGCTCAACTTTCAGACGCTCGTGACCGAGCTCACTGGCCTGCCGCTGGCCAATGCATCGCTGCTCGACGAGGCCACCGCCGCGGCCGAGGCCATGACCATGGCGCGCCGTGCCACCAAGGTGGACTCCCCGGTGTTCTTCGTGGATGCCGACTGCCACCCGCAGACCATCGCAGTGGTGCAGGGGCGCGCAGTTGCCATCGGCATCGAGGTCGTGGTTGGCGACCCCATCACCGAACTTCCGGCGGCGCTGTTTGGCGCACTGCTCGCGGTACCCGGATCATCAGGCGCCGTGCGTGACATGACCCCGGTGGCCGACCGCGTGCACGCAGCAGGCGGCCTGGCCGTAATCGTTGCCGACCCGCTGGCCATGGTGGTGGTCAAGAGCCCGGCCGCGATGGGCGCCGACATCGCGGTGGGATCGATGCAGCGCTACGGCGTGCCCATGATGTTTGGCGGCCCGCACGCTGGATTTATGGCCACCAAGGATGAGTTCGCCCGGTCGCTTCCCGGTCGCCTTGTGGGCGTGTCGCTCGACGCCGCTGGTCGTCCGGCACTGCGTCTGGCGCTTCAGACCCGCGAGCAGCACATCCGCCGCGAGAAGGCCACAAGCAACGTGTGCACGGCGCAGGCGCTGCTGGCCATCATCGCCGCCATGTACGCGTCGTGGCACGGGGCCGAGGGGCTTCGCCGCATCGCTCTTCGCACCAACCGCCTCACCTCCATCTTGGTCGCCGGGCTGCGCGAGGGCGGCATCGAGGTGCCAGCCGACACCTGGTTCGACACGGTGGTCGCCACGGTGCCCGGGCGGGCCGCAGCCATTCACGCGGCTGCACGGGCTGAGGGCATCAACCTGCGGCAGATCGACGACGACCACGTGGGGATCTCGCTCGACGAGACCACCACGCGCGAGGTCGTGCAGGCCGTGTGGCGCGCCGTGGGCGTGAGCGCATCGGTGGAGGCGCTCGATACGTCGGCCCCCGAGGGAATCCCCGCGTCACTGCGCCGGGACGGGGTGATCCTCAACCACGCCGTGTTCGAGCGCTACCGCACCGAGCACGAGATGATGCGCTATCTGCGCCGTCTGGCCGACAAGGATCTGGCGCTCGACCGCACGATGATCCCCCTGGGCTCGTGCACCATGAAGTTGAACGCCGCCACCGAGATGGTGCCGGTCACATGGCCGGAGTTCGCAGGTATCCACCCATTCGCCCCAGCCGACCAGACCCGCGGCTACAACCGAATGGTTGACGACCTCGAGCGCGCGCTGTGCGAGATCACCGGCTACGACGCCATCTCGCTGCAGCCCAACGCCGGGTCGCAGGGCGAGCTCGCCGGCCTGCTCGCAATCCGCGCGTACCACCTGGCCAACGGCGATACCGGGCGCAGCGTGTGCCTCATTCCGTCGTCGGCACATGGCACCAACGCCGCAAGCGCAGTGATGGCTGGCATGTCGGTGACCGTGGTGGCCTGCGACGCCGACGGCAACGTCGACCTCGACGACCTTCGCACCAAGGCGGATGCCGCCGGTGGGTCGCTGGCCGCGATCATGATCACCTACCCCTCCACGCATGGGGTGTTTGAGGAGGCCGTTGGCGAGATCTGCGCCATCGTCCACGACCGCGGCGGGCAGGTATACGTGGATGGCGCCAACCTCAACGCACTGGTTGGCCTGGCCAAGCCGGGCAAGTTCGGCGCAGATGTCTCGCACCTCAATCTGCACAAGACCTTCTGCATCCCGCATGGCGGCGGCGGCCCAGGGGTGGGACCGGTGGCGGTGGGTGCGCACCTCGCGCCATACCTGCCCAACCACCCAATGCGTATCGACGCCGGACCCGCAACGGGCGTGGGCGCAATCTCCGCCGCGCCCTGGGGATCTGCGGGCATCCTGCCCATCCCGTGGCTGTACATCACCATGATGGGTGGCGAGGGCCTGCGCCGGGCAACCGAGGTGGCCATCCTCAGCGCCAACTACGTGGCCACCCGCCTGGCACCCCACTACCCCGTGCTGCACACCGGCGCCAACGGACGCGTGGCGCATGAATGCATTCTCGACCTGCGCCCCATCAAGGATGCCTCAGGCGTGACCGTTGACGACGTGGCCAAGCGCCTGATGGACCACGGCTTTCACGCCCCCACCATGTCGTTTCCGGTGGCGGGCACGCTGATGGTGGAGCCCACCGAGAGCGAGTCGCTGGCCGAGCTCGACCGATTCATCGATGCCATGATCAGCATCCGCGAGGAGATCGCCCGGGTGGAATCCGGCGAATGGGATGTCGATGACAACCCCCTGCGTCACTCCCCGCACACGGCTGAGGATGTGGCCACCGACGAGTGGCAGCGCCCGTACCCACGACAGTTGGGGGGCTTCCCGTCCGCGGGTATCGCCGGGGCCAAGTACTGGCCGCCGGTGGGCCGTATCGACTCGGTGCATGGCGACCGTAACCTCGTATGCACGTGCCTTCCTGTCGAGGCCTACGCCAGCTGACGAATCCGGGGGGCGCCTCCGTGGCGTCGCCCGATAGGTTCCGCCACATCCCCATTCTCCCGGAGGTTTGCATGCGCGCCCGTTTCATTGCCATACCCGTCATTGCAGTCGCCGCCCTCGCGGGAGGCACCGTGGTCGCGACCGCCGTGCCGGTCGGTGTGCCCTCAACGGTGCAGGTGCTCACGATTGTGCCCAACGCCCCGTTCGCCCTGCGCCAGGGAGGAAAGCTCACCGGCCTTGACGTGCAGATGGCGAATGCCATCGCCACCGCCGTGGGTATCAAGAAGTTGGAGTGGCGCCCCACGCTGTTCGACCAGCTCATTGGGAAGGTTGCCTCTGGCGCAGCCCCCATGGCCGCGTCATCCATCACCATCACACCCGCCCGTTCAAAGCAGTTGATATTCAGCAAGCCCTACCTGCAGGCAAACCTCGCAGTGGTCACGCAGAAGGGCAGCGGCGTGGCGCAGGGAGGGAACCTCGGCAACCTCAGGGTGGGCGCGCTCAAGGGCAGCACGTCCATCACGTACCTCGCGGCGCAGCCAAACGTGACCGACATCGCCTTCCCCACTCAGCAGGCCTCGTTCAAGGCACTCCTGCGTGGCCAGATCGATGCGGTGGTGGGCGACTACGCGCAGTCGTCCTGGTACGTGCAGCACAACGCCAGCGCGTTCAGCCTGGCGGCCACCCTCCCGGGCACAGGCCAGCTCGCCTACGCCTTCACCAAAACACAGACGGCGCTGCGCGACGCGTTCAACTCAGGGCTGGCCATCATCAAGCGCAACGGCACGTACGCGCGCCTTATCGAGAAGTGGATCCCCTAGGCATCAGCTGACCCGGCGGGTCAGCGCCCAGTGAGTGCTGCGAGGGTCGTGCGGACGGCCCTCGCATCCGCCGGGGCGCCCGCAGGCAGGAGTGCCGCGGCCGGGGCCACGGATGAGTCACCCACCAGCAGCCCGGGGGCGCTCGTGACCTGGGACGCCGCCGCCGGGGTCGGCCCGGGTGCGAATACGACCGTGGCCACGAGGGCAAGGGCGGCGGCACACCCGGTGATCGCCACGACGGAACGTGCACCACGGCCAGCGGGCATGAATACCCGAAACCCCCGGCGGCGGATGGGCATCTCGACATAGCGATACGACAGGTCGGCGAGCGCCACGGTCACGCCCACCTGCAACGCGGCCAACCACCAACCGGACACCCCGAATCCATGATCCGGTGACAGAAGCACGATGACGGGGAGGTGCCAGAGGTAAATGGCGTAACTGCGCGCACCAATCCACACGAGGGGTGGCAGCGCGAACAGACGACCAGTGGCGGTTGACGGATTCGCCGTTGCCACGAGTAGCGCACCTGCAATAACGGCCACGATGAGGAAGCCGCCCCGGTACAGCGCCCCGCCGCTCTGCGAAAGGCTCATGCCCACACCCACGATCGCCACGAGTGCAGCCACCCCGGCCACCTCCAAGGCGAGCCAGTTCGCACGGCCAGGGCGCCACGCCACCACGCGGGCGGGAGGCAGCGCCACCGCGAGAGCAATACCCACAAGCAGGGCCACCGCCCGGGTATCGGTGCCGTAGTAGATGCGGGTCGCATCCCCACCCGAGTTGAACAGCGTCCAGGCCAGTACGCACGACCCGGCAGCGCCCAGCACCACCCCTCCCAGCAGGGCCCCGCGACGAATGCCCACCAGTACGAGGGCCCCGGCCAGTACCAATGGCCACACCAGGTAGAACTGCTCCTCGAGCGCCAGCGACCACATGTGCTCAAGCACGCCCGATCGCCCGAGCGGATCGGCGGGGTTGAAGTGCACGGCCGCCTCGTACCAGTTGGCCGCATACCCGAGGCTCGCCGCAAACATGGTGCGTGTGCGACGCACAAGCGACCAATCCACCAGGGCCATCCACACAATGACGCCTGCCAGCATCACCACCAGCGCAGGCACCAGCCGGCGGATGCGGCGCATCCAGAACGCACCGAGGCGGATGCGACCAGTGCCGTCGGCCTCGGCCACGAGTAGCGCAGTGATCAGATATCCGCTGATCACCAAAAAGAGGTCGACGCCCAGATAGCCACCAACAAGCCCCATAGCGGGCAGGTGAAACATCACCACCCCGGCAACCGCCAGCGCACGCAGGCCATCGATTCCCGGCATACGGGGGATCCCCGCCGTGCGTGTGATGGAGGGGCCGGACACGAGGATGAGGGTAGCCACACCGGACCCAAAGGCGGGGCCACCGCAGGCATGGCCGGTAAACTGACGGCGTCTCGTTTTCGTCCCCGGAGATCCCCGTGTCCCGCCTTCGCCGCCTCCTCGTGCCCATCCTTGCGCTTACAGCGCTCACAGCACTTCCTGCAGTGGGGGTGGCGGTGATCGAAGACCCCACGAGGTCGGACCCCGGCCCGGGAAGCGTCCTCAGCGATCTATTGAGCAGCCGTACCGGGATTAATGGCCTCAATAACGCCAACCTGACCTCCGGGAAGGCACTCGTGTTCACCACACCCCCGAACATCAAGCCGTCCTTTACGTCGGCCACGGTGACCAATCGAATGTCCATCCTGTACGCCACCGACCCGTCAGTGCGGGACATCCTCGCTGGATCGTCACAGATGCCGGGCCTGCCCTGGCTGTTCCGCCAGGAGCCCTCCAACTCCGGACCCGGTGCCCGGCTGGGTGTTGACAATTCCCAGCGTATGACGAAGTTGAATGGGGCGAGTCTGGCCAAGATGACGCCCACCAAGATGGTATTCGCCCTCATGAAGGGAGTGGACAGAATCTGCGTCACGCCCGCCGGAATCAACACGTGCCCTGCCCACCTCCTGGCCGTTGACGAAATCGGCGCTGCGTTCGGTCGAGCCGAGGGCGTGCCGGGGTCGGAAGCGCCTGGTTTAAGGCTCGAACTTGCCATGGAAACACTGGCCAGAACCCGGTCGCCCTGGGGTGGGAGCTATGCCAGTCGCATCCACTTCTATCTTGCGCCGGGTGTCTCCACCGCCATCGCGGCCGGACGTGGCCCGGCGCATAACCGCGGCGACGACGGTAAGGTGAAATGGCCCGATTATTCGTCCGCGATCGATGCACTTTCCTTGGCGGCGGGCGTCTGGCTTGAGATGTACCACTACCCCACGCGCGGCTCGGCACGCACGCCCTTCACGAGCACCGAATGGAGGACTGTGCCCACGGCCGTCGCCGCATTCATGGCCGAACGTGGTATCGAATACCCGCTGCAGTCGCTGCACTTCGTGATGACAGAGACCGCCGGCAATGATCTTGTAAGCAGTGGCCAGTGTCTTGCGGAGCGCGTGGCTGGTGGTTCGAAGGAGCACGCAAATCGGGTTGGCGCATCGGCGATATCAATCGATTTCCCGGCGTGTGGACCACGCGTGAATGTCTGCATATCGTCACGTGCATCCAACGAGCGCCATTCAGAGATGTCGATGGGGGGACCCGGGAGCTTCCCGAAGATGACACCTGCCATGAATACGATCATCAAGAACGCTGACGATCAGATCTTTCCTGTGGACTCCGGCATTCAGGAGTTCCCTGTTCAGCAGGCCAGTCCATCGGGAATGGCCTGCCAGTGGCAGCGCGCGCAGACCGGTGACGTCAACCTGCGAATCCTGATGAACGGCCCCGCCGCATACCGCGCCACCGGTACCGAGGCCATTGTCTTCGGACAGCTGTTCCGCCAGTTCTTCATCGTCGCCTAGCGACGCAACACCAAATACCCCCGCGCGCTGACGGCGCGACGGGGGTGCCCCTAATTGCACCGACGTTCTGCGGGGGGCACCTGCGGTACCGCGAGGGTTCTTAGGTGGTGAGCCTGCGGTACAGCTGGGGGAGCTTCTGCGGCAGCGTGCGCACGTCGTCGATCACCACGAAGTTGGCGTCGCTGTACATGGTGGGCAGGTAGTCGGCGCCCTCCTGGTCAACGGTGACGCAGAACAGGTGGATCTTCTCGCGGCGTGCCTCGCGCAGGGCCATCTGGGTATCGGCCTGGGCGTACGCGTTGTCCTGATATGTGTCTGAGTCGTACGGCTTGCCGTCGGTCAGCAGGATCATGAGCTTGACGTTGCTGTCAACGCTCATGAGCCGCTTGGTGGTGTGACGGATGGCCGGGCCCATGCGGGTCTTGCTGCGGCCGTAGATACCACCGATGCGTGAGCGCACGCGGTCGTCGTAGCGCTCGCCCAGTTCCTTCACTGTGTAGAACTGCGCGTCGTCACGGCCGTTGCCCGAGAAGCCGTAGATGGCGTACTCGTCGCGGATGGCCTCAAGGGCCTCGCACATCAGGAGGAGGCCCTCCTTCTCGATGTCGATGATGCGCTTGCGGCCGTCGATCTTGCGGTCGGTCGACGACGACATGTCCACCAGAAATGCCGTGGTGACGTCGCGGTCCTTCTTGTCGCGCTTGATGTACACCCGGTCGGTGGGAGTGACGCGGGCGCGCTTGTCCACCACGTGCTCGACGAGGCCGTCGAGGTCGAGGTCGTCGCCCTCGCTCTGGAAGCGCATCTTGCGAAGGCGCTCGGGGCGCATGAGTTGGAAGTTGCGCCGGATCTGGGTAACCACGCCGCCGTACTCGTGGAACGTGGCAGCCACGAACGCGGGCACCTCTCGGGTAGAGCGCGTCTCGCGCAGCGTGCACCATGACGGGCGGTAGTCCTCAATGCGCAGGTCCCACTCGTCGTACATAAAGGTCTGTTCGCCCAGGTCATCCTCGGCTTCCTCGCCCTCCTCCTGCGCCACCTGCGGGCCCGCGCCATCGGGTGTCTCGCCGCCAGCGCTCTCGGGGTCGTCGTCACCCTCGGCATCGCTGCCCCGGCCACTCTCCTCACCCTCCTGAGAATCCTCGGCCTTCTGGGCGGCGGTGTCCTCGTCGGTCTCACCGGGCGCAGCCTGCTGGGCCTCCATCACGTTGTCGGCTTCCTCGGGCGATGCAGCCTCGGCGTCATCGCCCTTATTGCCGTCCTTGTCCTGATCGCCCTCGATGCCCTCCGCCTCAATCTGATTGGCGGCATTGCTCTCCTGCTGCACCAGTTCTTCCATGACCGGCGGCACGAACGGCGGCATCTCCATGGGCTCGTACTCTTCGAGCGGATTGATCTCCACATCACCGATGTCCTGCTCGCCGGCGTCGTCATCGCCCTTCTGCGGCTGGCGCTCCTTGGCCTCTTCGGAGAATGGGTCGGTGATACCCCGTCGGCCCGCGGCCATGGCGTCGTCGATGAGCGCGTAGATATCCACCGTGATGCGCGCGGTGTCGCCCACGGAGGCCCCTTCCTCCAGCGCGCGCGCCAGCAGCGCGATGGATCCCTCGGCGGCCTCGCGCACATGCGGTGACATGACATCAAACGGCGGCTCGCCCGACATGGTGGACACCATCAGGGCGTCAATCACCTGTCCGACCTCAGGCAGGTCCTCCACGCGCTGGCCCATCTCTTCGCGGCGCTCCAGGGTCTGGGCCTCAATGAGGTCCATTTCGCGGCGGATCCCCGGGTACGCAGCGCGGATGAGCGTCTCGATGCGCTGACCCTCCACAATGTTGAAGATGTCGCGTGCGAGCGCGGGTGAGGGAAACAACCCGTAGAAGCGGGTGAGATCACTTTCGCGTCGCCACTCGGGAACAGGAGCGGGAGGGAACGGGGAGGTGCTCATGCCAGTTTGCTCCCGTATCGCTCCATCAACTGCTCAATTGCATCCGGCACATCGGTCAGCTGGAACCGGTAGGTGCCGAACTCGATGCGCGCCGCGCCGTGCGCGGCGGCCACCTTGTACGCGGTGAAGTTGCG
>CAMCOB010000006.1 GCA_945876305.1 Bifidobacterium breve | reverse complement strand
GGCGCCTTGCGTCCAGGGCCGGGAGAGCAGGTAGGCCGCCGCGGGGGCGGTTGGGAGGGCATTTGATGGAAATTGGCTGTTCGTCGTAGTCGTGGTGATGGTTTGGCCGTCTCCGCTCACCCACGGACTTACAAGATTCTGCGCACTCGTGGCAACCACCTGGGCGGAATACTGCGTGGCACCACAATTTCCTCCACATTGATTGCTGGTGTTGGCGCTGAAGGCGTTGTCCGAGGCAACCACCTGCCAACTCGGAGAAGTCGCCGAGCCCAGCACGGGACCCGTCGAACTACTCCCAGCCGTCGCATTGAGCTGCTGATTGAAGAAGCCGTTGAGTGCCGTCAGGTTGTACCCGCTCCCCAAGGCTGCCGTTTTGTCGACCTGGGGAGCAAACCAGGCCTGGTAGGGCGCCTGGTAGGTGCCGGTACTGACGCCATTGAAACTCGACAATGCATTCGAAGCCGAATAGCCACTGAGGGTGGATGAGCAGGCTGGTTGGTACCCATTTTGATTCGATGCATCCCCAAAACACATCTCGGCGATGGTGTGAGGGGTCACCATCTCGCCTGCCCCGACATTTGCGGGGTTCACCGATGACGACGTCCCAAGGCCATACGGCACCGCACTGATGGCCAGACCGCTGAGCGAATTCGTGCTGGCAGCCGAGGGAGCGGTGGTGCCCCATTGGCCCACTTCGTCACTGTACTGAGTACCGGGCCAGACATCCGCGATGTTCTGCTGCCACTGGCACCCGCTGCTCGTGCCACTCGTCACGTTGCTCACTGAGGCCGTCTGCTGACAGGTGCCATATGGATTGGACGCCGTTGTCGTCCAGCCCAGTGCAATCTGCTGGTTCTCCGCCTGCGGGGCCGCCGGGCTCAGGATGTTCGCCTGATAGTTGTAGTACTCGTTCCATATCACCGACTGCTGGTATTCAAGCGTGCTCCAGTACGCGAGGAAATTCTGAAGATACGACGTGGTGGAAGGCGTAAGCCCCGCGGTGTCGCCGGCATTGAAGACTCCCGTTTGGGCCTCGAAAACCGCCTGCTCCCACCCACCTACCTCTCCACTCGCCGCGGGCGGAAACAGCATTTCGTCAATTCCACTGCCACACGCCGTGAGGAGCGTTTGCCAGCTCGAAATGTCCGCCGCCAGACTGGTGTTGCTCGAATCGAGCGGGGCGTAGCCGTAGCTCCCAGGTGCAAGCGCCGCGTTGTCGACCAATTGGGTGTAGTAGTCGTACGCGTCGGTGATGTTGGTCTGACACGTGTTCGCGCGACTGAGGATGGTCTGCAGCGTGCCAATCTCCACCGCGTCGTAGATGTCCGAAAGGTAGGTGTCGATGGTGGCGAGCTGCTGGGAGATGCAGGTCAGCTGGCTCTGGATGTCGGAGAGCTGTGGAGATGCCCCGCCCGACGAGTCGACCGAGGCGTTCATCTCCGTCATCGCGTACCCGGTGACGCCCTCGCCGAGCGCCAGACTGTCCGTCGTGAGGCTGCCAGTGACGGCCACGCTGAGCAGACCGGCGAAGGTCTCAAGGCCGAAGTCGGCGGCTGCGGTGAACTGCGTACTACTGGCGGATGGAGGGGGGGCGTACGACGATTGGCACGGCGCGTTCCCCACAGATGCCGTCCCACTGCTCGTCGTCTGAAACTCCGACTTCGTCATGCTCCGTGCGGTGCGCCCCTTCGCAGGTGGCACGCACTTTCCCGTTTTCTTGCTGCGCGACGCAGGGGCCTTGCAGGGAAGAGGGCTCCCCACCCGGGAACGACGACGGTAGTTCTGGTTGGGCAACTGCAGAACCTTCGTGCGCAGACCCGTTACGCGACGCCCCGCGCTGCTGACCTTCGCCAGACGCGTGGTGAGGGCGTCGTAGCCACCCACCCAGCGAACCAGGCGCGACAGACTGGCGTCGCCGACCTGATACGAGTGGTACTTAAGAGGTTCCGTCGACTTCCAGCCGAATGGACCTCGCGTCACGAAGCCGAGTGTCTTCATCACCCGCATGAGGTTCGGCTGGAAGCGCCCAGAGTTTGCGCCGGGCATCTTTGACGCGGCCGTGGTGGCGTAGTCGATCCGAGTCAGTTTGAACCTCTTCGGCACCGAACCAACGTGCGTGGTCAGGGTCCCGGTGAACCGCTTGCCCCGCACCGTGCCGCCAGTGACCGACACCGCGTAGGGCGCCTTTACCGACGGGCGACCCGGGACTCGCATGGCTGCACGCCCGCGGGTGGACGTCTTCCCCCGTGCCAAGGTATTTCCGGCCTGATCGCGCACGGTCACGGTGCCGCCCGCGACATACCGGTACGGGCCCACGTAGGCCTGCACGTTCATGTTCGCCCGGGCGGCGACCTTCGGCTGCACCTTCGGTGCCCCGGCGAGTGCGGAGCTGAAGACGCACGACACGAGTGCCAAAAGGATCAGGGTGGTCCCAGCAACGAGAGACCGGTGAGGAAGCCGGGAAGAAGTCATACGTTTGGTTTACCACCCCAGAACGAATCCGCAACGGAGAACGGTTCCGATCTTGGGCGTCCGGAATTCACGCGAATCGGCGGGTGCTAAACGGCGCTGCGGATGAGTGCGGCCGGAAGATCGACTCCGTCGTCGTCGAGATTCACAAACCGCACAATCAGAGGCCCATCGCCTTTCACCTCGATCACCACCATCGAGTGGTGCGGCTGCCTGCGCCGGTCGGTGGCGCTACCGGGGTTGATGATCATGAAGCCGTCGGGCGCGGTGGCACACAGGGGAATGTGCGAGTGCCCGAACGCGACGGCGGTGCAGCCGGGAAACCGCTTTCGAAGGCGCGCGAGCCGGCCCGTCTCGGGGCCCCCGTTGTGCACCAGGCCAAGCCGGCGCCCGCCGGGCAACTCCACCTCTGCCGTGGCTGGCAGCAACGCCTTCACCGCGTCGTCATCAGCGTTGCCATTGATCGCAACCACCGGGGGGCCGATTGCCGTCAGCTGGGTGAGGCACGCCATGTCGGCGAGGTCCCCCGTATGGACAATGGCATCCGCAACCTGGCACTCGGCAAGACACGCATCGGGCAGGCGTGACAACCCCCGCGGGAAATGGGTATCGCCGAGCAACGCGATGCGCAAGAAGTGCCTCCGAACGAGTACGCGCGGCAGGATTCGAACCTGCGACCCCTGGCTCCGGAGGCCAGTGCTCTATCCACTGAGCTACGCGCGCTTGCTGGCCTGAGTGTAGACCCCCCGCCTGGCCATGCCCCACGTGGTGCCCCTACGGGGCGACGTTGATCGTGCCCGCCGAGGCCTTCGGCTTGAGGATGGACACCACCAGGATCACGGTGCTCGTGGGTGCGCTGGCGAAGTGGCGCATGCCGGCTGGCTCCACCACACCCTGCCCGGGATGTACCACCCGCGTCTGCCCCGGGCGGATGGGAATTTTCTTCGGATCTATTCCGGCCCGGGGGATGCTGAGGTACGCGGTACCGCGCTCCACCGTGTAGGTCAGGTCCCCCTGCTGCACCCGCACGAGCTGTGTACCCGGGTGATAATGCAGCGGCAGAGTGGTGCCCTTGGGGATCGTGACTTTGTACATATTGAGCACATAGCCGGGGGCTCCCTGGGCCGGAGAGCTCGACACCAGCTCGCGCACCGCTTGGCCGGATGCAAGCGTTGCGGGGATGGCTGCCAACGCAATACCGATGGCCAGGGCGCGAACCGTGTGATTTCTCATACGCGGAAGTCTACGGGTGGCCGCTAATGTCGTTCGAATGGCCGACTCCCGCACATGGAATGTGGCCCTGCCCGAAGGTGCCGAGGCACCGTTCAGCGTGTGGGTCAATGGCGAACCGCGACTCGAGGGCGAGCACTACACCGTCGAGGGACGATGGCTCCGGTTCACCACCCCACTCGTTCCGAAGGTCAAGTCGAAGGGCTTCGGCCGCAAGATGGCGCTTCTGGCCGGCGTGGGCGTATACGGCGACCAGAAGGCCGACGTGGTTGACCTGCGCTACCAGGTGGGCGGACGCGTGCAGCACGCCACCGAACTTCCCATCATTCCGCCGGAAGCTCTCGACGCCGACAGCTAGGTCCTGAGGGCGTCCATCAGGTCCTCGTCCCAACGCTGGGAGTGGGTGAAGCCCGGTGGTGGTGCCACCTCGACCCGCTGATTCGCCGTGAGGGCTTCGATAATGACTCCCCCCATGGCCATTGACGCCATACGTGCCGGCAGGTGGTCGGGGCGGGGTACGCCCCGTGTGGTGCACATGAGGTGCACCAACTCGACCTGCGTGGGCATGGACTCCTCGGCCACTGTGTAGGTGCCCTCTGGCGCTGCCGATGCCGCGATGATTGCCGCGGCGGCGTCACGGGCGCCGATGACCGCGATGGGGTTGTCACCCGCTCCCACAACGCGAAACCGACGCATCTGCAGCCCGCGCGACATGTCGCAGATAAATCCGGAGGGGCCATAGGCCCAGGGCAGGCGCACGACCCGTACGCCGCGGCCCACCAGCGCGCGCTCAGCCGCCAGGCCCGGACGGGCGATGTCGAGAGGACCATCTGCGTCGCCGATCGCGCATGTGCCCATCACCACATCCCGGCCGGCGGCGATGTCGTGAATGATCTCTGCGCCGGCCTGGGCCTCACGCTCCAACTTGCGCAGGTGTCGCCCGCGTACCGGCGGCGTAATGCGCGGGAGGCCCAGATGGAAGATGACCTCGGCGTCCTGTGCCGCACGGTCCCACTGGATCGACTCCCCGATGTCGGCACGGATGGTCGTGGCTCCACGATCGCGAAGCGCCCACGCGCCCCGATCGGTACGGGCAAGCGCCGTGACCTCCACACCCTGCTCGAGGAGTGCATTCACCACTGCGCCGCCGATGAGGCCGGTGGCGCCGGTGACGAAGGCCGTTCCCAGTGCCGTGGCGGTCAGCCCCCTGCGACGGCAGGGAGGATGGTGACCTCCTGGCCGTCGGCCACTGCGGTGTCGATGCCCTGCTCAAAGCGGACGTCCTGCCCGGCCACGAACACGTTCACAAAGCGGCGCAACTTGCCGTCCTGCGTCACACGATCACGGAAGCCGGGGTGATTGGCCTCAAGTTCGTCGATGATCGCCGCCACCGTGCCGGGTGCGCACTCAACCGTGCCGGCATTGCCGGTGAGCGGTCGAAGTGGAGATGGAATGCGAACGGTCACGCTCATCGGGGAATCCTCAGGGTCGTCGGGTTGATCATGCAGGAAGAGGGGTGCCGCGGCCTGCCACAGCAGCCTCGAAGTCGCCCACGGTGGGGCTGATTGTGATCGGCTGCACGCGATCGGCGATGGCGTCGAGGGTCTTCAACCCATCGCCCGTGATGTAGAGCACCACACGTTCGTCGGGGCCGATATCGCCACGATCCGCCAGGCGCTTGAGCACTGCGGTGGTCACGCCGCCCGCGGTCTCGGTGAAGATTCCCGTGGTTTCTGCCAGCAGGCAGATTCCGTCGGTGATCTCGCGCTCAGACACTGCGTCGATTGATCCGCCGGTTTCATGCGCAACATCCAGCGCGAAGACCCCATCGGCCGGGTTGCCGATGGCGAGACTCTTGGCGATGGTGTCCGGACGCACCGGGGTCACGAAGTCGAGCCCGGCCTCGTACGCCGCCGCCACGGGGCCGCAGCCCTGGGCCTGGGCGCCATTCATGTGCGGCACGTTGCCCTCAACGAGGCCAAGCTCGAGAAACTCCCCGAAGCCGCGGCGGATCTTGGTGTAGAGGGAGCCGGAGGCGATGGGCACGATGCAGCGATCTGGCAGCGTCCAGCCCAGCTGCTCAACCGTCTCGTAGGCGAGGGTCTTGCTGCCCTCGCTGTAGTACGGCCGCACGTTGACGTTGACGAACGCCCACGGGCGATCGGCGGCCAGCTCCATACACAGCCGGTTGACGTCGTCGTAGTTGCCATCAACGGCAACGAGGGTGCAGCCGTAGATACCCGTGGCAACGATCTTCTGCGACTCAAGGTCGCTCGGCACGAACACGAAGCTCTCCATGCCCGCGGCCGCAGCATGTGCCGCCACTGACTGAGCCAGATTACCCGTGGATGCGCACGCGGCAACCTCAAACCCGAGTTCACGGGCCTTCTGCAGCGCCACACTCACCACGCGGTCCTTGAAGGAGTGCGTGGGGTTGGCCGTCTCGTTCTTCACCCATACTTCGCCGAGGCCCAGGCGGGCAGCCAGGCGCGGGGCGGGCACAAGCGGGCTCATGCCCACAGGCAGGCCCACCTGGGTGTCAATCGGCGCGCAGGGCAGCAGATCGGCATACCGCCAGATTGACTGGGGGCCGGCCTCGATGGACTCACGGGTGACGTTGGCGCGCAGATAGTCGAGGTCGTACACGACCTCGAGCGGGCCGAAGCAGAACTCGCAGGCGTACGACGCGCCCAACGGCAGCTCCTCGCCGCACTCCTTGCAGCGGAGCCCACGTGCTCCTGTGACGCGCCCTTCCGTGTGTTCCATCCCAATCTCCCAATCGGTGCCGGGAGTCGAGGGTCACGGTGCGAACATGCACGTCAACCATCGCATCTCCCAGGCATGAATGCCTGCTGGAATTGGCACCTGACGAGTATTCGCTGGTTGCCGCGGCTTCAAAGGGCCATACCCTCCACCGCTCTTGATGCAGGGGGCACGCTAGCGGAGCAACCCGCGCCGCGTCAACCGCATGGCCCACCTCACGCGATTTTGAAACGCTGATACATCTCTGGGCACGCCGTCCGATGCGGCTGGTTACGATCCGCGCGTTCAATGATTGATTCCGCTGCCGACGAGCCCATGGCCCCGGACCCTGTGTCGAATGACGCCGAGGTCGTGGATTCCGCCCCCGAAAAGCGTCGGTTCTTCCGGCGCCGCACCACGGTCGCAGCGGCGTCTCCCGACGCTGTCGTTGAGTCGAGCGACACCGAGATGATCGAGGCCGACTCGCCCGAGCGCATCCGCCCCGGCGTGCTGCGGCGACGTCGTCGCATTCTCCTTGGCCAGTACGAGCAGGGGATCTTTGATCTGGGCGGCCTTGCCCTCGAGTTGTATGGCCGCGGACTGCTCGCTGAAGAGGTGATGCGCCGACGCGCTGCCGAGGTGAGCGACCTTCGTGGTCAGGTGCATCAGGTGGATGATCAACTGGACGGCATCAAGTCGTCCCGTGCCGAACGGCGCCAGTCCGGTCGCGGCGCCAGCATCACCTGCCCGTCGTGCGGAGCACGCTGCAAGTCCGGGGCCAACTTCTGTGCCGAGTGCGGAGTACCCCTCGCCATCGTCACTGAGGTGGTGGCGGTGGAGCAGGACACCATCGTCATCACCGATATGCCCGAGCAGCCCACGCAAGTCATCGCCAGCGGCGCCGACGATCCTCAGGCCACCCAGGCCATTCCGATGCCCGGCGAGAGTGAGTCGAAGTCGTGACTCCGCACGACAGCCCGTACCCGGGAGTCGATCCGCCGCACCCAGATCCCGCGGGCGGCGCCTCATCCGGTGATGACGCCGGCACGGTCGAGGCACCCGCGCCGCCTCCCACCTGCTCGGTGTGCGGTTGCGAACTTGACCCCGCGCAGACCTACTGCCTTGAGTGCGGATCACCGACTCCGCTCGCCCCCAAGATGCGGCGCGGCGCTGGTGGCCTCGCAAGCGTGGCAATCGGGCTGGCAATCCTTGGCGCTGGCGCAGGAGCCCTCGCCTACGTGGCGTCCAACGACGATGGTGGCCCTGGAGCGGTTCCGGTGCCCATGGTCAGCACGGCGCCGGTCATCACGGTGCCCACGACGGCGATTCCCACCACCAGCACCGACTCAAGCCTGCCCGGAGACACGATGGGCACCCTCCCCACCGACACGAGTGGATTGCTGCCAGACACCACGGGCACCACTGGCGGCCTTCCTGTTGACACCACTGCAACCACCGGCGACTCCGGTGTGCTCACGGTGACTGGCCCTGGGGTGGACGGGCAGACCACCAGCGAATTGCCCACCACGAGCGACTCAACTGGTTCGTCAGGCAGCGGTTCATCTGCCACTGGGTCCGATGACTGGCCGTCAGGGACCAGCGGTTGGACTGCCATCGTCTCGAGCGTCAAGAACGAGGCGGCCGCGCGATCGGCGGCATCGAAGCTCCAGTCGTCTGGTCAGCCGGGTGGGGTGCTGTTCAGCACCGACCATCCGTCGCTTCGTCCCGGGTACTGGGTGGTGTTCTCGGGAGTCTTCACCACCAAGTCTGAGGCACTCTCACAGGCGCGGTCGCTCGTGGGCACGTATCCCGGCTCATACCCGCGCGAGATCTCCTCGTAACAGCCGGGTTGGTGCGCCTCAGCCGGTGAGGCGGATCGCACGTGTGATGCCCGCCCGTGAGGCGTCGCCGAGCACCACCACACTGCCGCGCCCCCCAGCACCAGACGTGGCGATGGAGACCATCCCCGACGGCGCCACGCGGGCTGTGCCCACAATGCGCGCTCCCACGCGAACCTGCACCCGTAGGCCCGTCGCCAAAGGCCCCACCTTTGCGGTCACGCGCCCCGCCGATGCCCGCAGCGCGGACAGCGACACGCCGCGCGCCAGAGTGGCCACCGGGCCGAGCGCCAGCCTTCCGCCTTCTGTCGTAGTGGCCGTGATCGCCATGCGACCCTCAGCACCTGCCACCCGCACATGCAGCCACGTCCAGGAGCCGTCGCTTGCCGTGAGGCGCGTCTGTGCCCCTCCCGCGGATGCGACGACAGTTCCTGACCCCCGCACCGCGACGCCGAGATACCGGGAGGCGCCACCCATTGCAACTTCTGGGGTCGTGGCGGTGAGCATTCCATCATCCACCCGGATGGCCGAGCGACCCCACGAGCGGGCAATCACGGGGAGCCCTGCGCTCACCGACCAGCCCGGCAGCACCGCCCGCACCGGACCCATGCCACCAACGAGCAGACGCCGACCGAACGATGACACCGGGTCGAGCACGATGCGCACCGTCTGCCCGGCAACAGCGCCGACCGGTACATCCATTGAGCGCACGCCCCGGTCCGGCACGAGCGTGATGAGCGGGATGTCGGGCCCACCGCCCTCTGGTCGGGCCCGCACCTGCACGAACGCATTCGCACCCGGCACGCCGATGCTCACGGGCATCACCTGCGCCCCCTGTGGGATGGCCACCACGGGGCCGAGCACGGTGGTGTTGTCTGATGCCGAGATAACGGGGCCATCGGCGAGCACCATCGAGGACGCAGGGCCCATAACGCCCCAGCCGACGAGTCCTGACAACAGATCGCCGTTGGGCACCGCCAGAAGATCGGACGCCGGGCCAAGCGGTACACCAGCCGGAGCGGCGCCGGCAGAGGCGACGATGACGAGCGTTGCGACGAGCGTTGCGGAAACGATTCGGACGGCGATTCCCGGGTCGGGGATAGATTGCCCGCCCATGGTAGATCCCATTCGGGGGGACACCCCACACACTCGGGTCGGCGTTGACGTCGGCGGCACATTCACCGACGCCGTCGTGGTGGCGGCGCACGGCGTCTTCGCGGCCAAGGTTCCCACCACCCCGCACGATCAGGGGGAGGGCGTCGTGGCCGCGGTTGCAGCCGCGCTCGATGCCGCCGGGGTGACCGGCGCGGAGGTCCGGTCGCTCGCCCACGGCATGACAGTGGGCACCAACGCACTCCTCGAGCGGCGCGGCGCCCGGGTGTGTCTGATCACCACGCAGGGTTTTGAGGACATCCTCGAACTACGCCGGCAGGACCGGGCCTCGCTGTACCGCCTTTGGCAGCAGCATCCGACCCCACTCGTGCGCGCAGACCACGTGGTGGGCGCCAGAGAGCGCATGACCCCCACTGGTATCGAACTGCCGCTCAACGACGATGCGATTCGTGAGGTGGTCGCCGCAGTGGTGGCACTCAACCCGGAGTCGGTGGCGATCGGCCTGCTCTTTGCCTACCGGGATCCATCACACGAGACCGCGCTCGCACGCGCCATACGCGCAGCACTTCCGGGTGTCCCCATCTCCATCTCATCGGAGGTGCTCCCCGAGATCAGGGAGTACGAGCGCGTTGCCACCACGGCCCTTGACGCCTACCTCGCGCCCGTGCTTCTCACCTACCTCGAGCGCCTCTCGGGCCGTACGGCAGCGGCCGGCCTGCCGGAGCCCTCCATCATGCAGTCGAGCGGTGGCCTGATGAGCCTCGGTGTGGCAACCACGCATGCTGCGCGCACCGTCCTGTCTGGTCCCGCGGGCGGCCTGGTGGGTGCTGCGGCGGTTGCAGCGAGTATTCATGAGCCGCTCGCTCTGGCGTTCGACATGGGCGGGACCTCATGCGATGTCGCCCTCATCGACGATGGCGAACCCGCACGGGCGTCGGGGCGCACCGTCGCCGGACACCCGGTCCACCTGCCCATGCTCGACATCAACACGGTGTCGGCTGGCGGCGGCAGCATCGCCTGGGCAGATGGCGGCGGCGCCCTGCGTGTGGGGCCGCACTCGGCCGCGGCGGTTCCGGGGCCCGCCGCATACGGCCTTGGTGGCACGGAGCCCACGGTCACCGACGCCAATGTGGTGCTCGGTCGCGTGACCGGAGATCTCGGTGCCGGGGGCGAGATACACCTCGATCAGGTGCGGGCGCTCGAGGCTGTGACGGCATTCGGCGAGACACTCGGTCTTCGCCCGGTGCAATGCGCCGAGGGCATCATCGCTGTGGCCGTCTCGCAGATGGTGGGGGCGCTCCGCGTGGTGAGTGTGGAGCGCGGCATCGATCCCCGGCCCGGCGTGCTGATCGCGTTTGGTGGTGCGGGCCCAATGCACGCCTGCGACGTGGCCGACTCGCTTCAGATCGCGCGCATCGTATGTCCGGCATCCGCGGGTGTGCTGGCCGCACTGGGCATGGTGGTGGCCGGGGAACGCTGCGACCACGTGCAGACGGTGCTTCTTCCCGCCGCAGATCACGCATCGCTTGCTCACGCGGTCGCACCACTCCTCGCGATGGCCATGGCAGATGTCCCCGGCGGGCGCCTTGAGGCCCACGCCGACTGCCGCTACATCGGGCAAAGCCATGCGCTGACCATCCCATGGGACCCGGAGGATCCGGGCGCTGGACTCGCGGACGCATTTCATGCTGCCCACGAGCGCGCATCCGGCGGGGCCATGCCGGGTCGGGCCGTCGAGGTTGTGTCGCTCCGTGTCGCGGCCATCTGCGACGGCCCGGAGATTCCCGGGGGTGTCGCGGCACCCGCAGGCCCCCCGATTTCCGGTCCCATCAGCATTCCCATGGACGGCAGCACGTGCTGGGTCGCCGACGGATGGATTGCCACAGCACACGCTGATGGTGCAATTACGCTGGAGCGCTCATGAGTGGTCTCGACCCGATCGGCCTCCAGGTCTGGAACGCCACTCTGTGCGCGGTTGCCGACGAGATGCAGGCCGCATTGGTGCGCGCGGCCTTCAGCGTCACCATCAAGGAGCGTCGCGACTGCAGCACGGCAATCTTTGATGCGCATGGGCAAATGGTGGCGCAGTCGGACTCGATTCCCGTGCACCTGGGTGCCATGCCCGAGGCGGTTGCTGCCGTGATGGCCCGCGGCGCGCTGCCAGGCGAGGCGTGGATCATCAACGACCCGTTTCGGGGCGGCACGCACCTGCCTGACATCACGATCGTCTCCCCCATTGCCGTTGATGGCACCACGGTGGCGCACGCGGTCACACGCGCCCACCACGCGGACGTCGGCGGCATGGCACCTGGATCCATGCCGGCGGGGGCACGGGAGATTGTTCAGGAGGGCCTGATCATTCCGCCAATGCGCATGGCATCACCCAGTGGCGTTGATCAGGGCCTTGTCGATCTCATCCTCGCCAACTCCCGCACGCCGGATGAGCGCCGGGGCGATCTTGCAGCCCAGCTATCCGCACACCGACTCGCTCAGACGCGGATGGACGATCTGGCACAGCGACGCGGCGGTGTGCACGCCATCGCGGCAGCGATGGACGACATTCTCGCCTACGCGCAGCGACGCACACGTGCGGCGATTTCCGTACTTCCAGACGGCCGTTGGACCGGCCTCGAGTGCCTTGAGGGCGACGGCGTGACCGATGACGACATCGTGATCCGCGTGGCGGTCACCATCAGCGGCGATGCGATGACCGTCGACTTCACCGGCAGCGACCCCGCCGGACCGGGAAACCTCAACTGCCCCATCGCCGTGACGCGATCAGCGGTGTACTTCGCAGTGCGCGTGGCGATTGACCCTGACATCCCGGCATCCGCGGGTGCATTCGCCCCGGTCACCATCATCGCCCCCGAGGGCAGCGTGGTGAACGCCCGCCCGCCCAGCGCAGTTGCGGCGGGCAACGTGGAGGGCTCAAGCCGAATCACCGACGCGGTGATGGGCGCCCTGTCGGGTGCCGCAGATGTGCCTGCCCAGGGGCAGGGGACCATGAACAACCTCACACTTGGGTTCCCCGGTCGGGTGTATTTCGAGACCCTCGGTGGCGGCCAGGGAGCCTCCCTGCGTGGCGACGGGCCTGATGCCGTACACGTCGCGATGAGCAACACGCTGAACACTCCGGTTGAGGCCCTCGAGGTGGCAATGCCCGTGCGTGTGGAGCGCTACTCGGTCCGGCGTGGATCGGGCGGCACCGGTCTGCACCGCGGCGGCGACGGTGTGGTGCGTCGCATCCGGCTCCTCGAGGATGCCGATGTGTCGCTTATCGCGGAGCGGCGTCGCTCGGCACCCCGTGGGCTCGGCGGCGGGAGCGACGGCACTCCGGGCTCGACGCGCATCGACGATGCGCCGGTGAGCGGCAAGTGGCGTGGCCGCCTCTCGGCCGGTTCAGTTATTGAGCAGCGAACGCCCGGCGGCGGAGGCCACGGCATCGCCTGACTGCACCCTGCGGGTGTTACTTGGCGAGGTCCTTGCCCACAACCACCACGGCGTCGGCGGTACCGATACGCCCTTCCGCCAGCGCATCGACCGGCACAGCAGTGGTGATGCCCAGATCCTTGCCCAGGTTCCAGGCCACTTCCTTGCGACCGGGCAGATATTCGATCTGTGACGTCGGCAGGTCCTGCTTCGCGGCGTTATCCACGACCCCAAGGGTGTAGCCAGCCGCCTGCACGCGTGGTGCCACGCGGTTCGCTGCTGCACCGGACACGCCACTCGCGTTGAGCACGGCCACGGTGTACGCAGCCTTGTTGGCCAGCGGGGGCACCACTTCGGGGATCGTGCCACCCACGTCAACAGTGGTGCCGGTGGTGCCGGACGTCGCACTCGTCGATGTCCCGGCACTTGCCGGTGTGGACGACCCGCCATCACCACGCAGGAGGAAGAACCACACGCCACCTGCCACGATCGCCACGGCGAGCACGGAGATGAGCACCACGAGCGCGCCATTTCCCCCGCCCGACTTGGCGTTCTTTGTGCCTGGTCCGGCCTTCGCCCGCGAGGTGCTGCTCTTGGCATTGGCGCGCGCCCGAGCCGTGGACCGTGGCTGCGCCTGGGCAGCAGCGGCGGCGCCACCGGCGGCGTCACGTACCACCGCATCTGCTGCGGCATTCGGGGCAGACCCGGGCAGAGCGTCTGCCTGTGCCGCCAATTGGGCATCGGAGGTCTCAACGCGGACCTCGGGCGAGGTGGTAATCGCACGGACTCGTTCCAGCGAGGGTGCTGCGGCCATGGGCACGGGCGGCCCAATGCGATCCTCCAGCCGCTTCAGCGCTCGCCCCTGACGGACGATCACCACGGCGAGGGCGATAAATGCCACGACGCCGATTGCGGCAGCCGCGATGATGATGATGTCCAGCAGGTCCACTGGCAGGCCACGCTACCAGCAGGGGCCGATGCCCGACGCCACCGACAGCCCGAAATGCCGGGTCAGGCGCCCGGCGTCACCCTGTACGCGTCAAATACCGACTCGACGTTTCGCAGGTGCCCCGTGAGCACCCGCAGGGTGTCGATATCGGCCATCTCCAGCACAAAGCGATGCCGGGCCATCTGATCATCAACCTGGCACTGCGCCGAGAGGATGTTGACCCCGTTCTCGGCGATGGTGCGTGAGATGTCCTCGAGCAGGCGATGGCGATCCCATGCCTCCACGGCGAGTTCCACGCCAAAGGCGTGCCGGCTCTCCCCACCCCAGGCCACGGAGGTGAATCGCTCCGGGGACCGCATGAGCGCGCGCGTATTGGGGCAGTCTCCCCGGTGGATCGTGATACCGCGTCCCAGCGAGATGTACCCCACGATGTCATCCCCGGGAACCGGCTTGCAGCACTTGGCGAGTCGCACCATCACGTCGGCCACGCCCTCGATCTCGATTCCGAGATCTGTGGACACGCCACCCTGGCGCATGCGATTGTTGCGGCCCTCGGGCGCGGTGGGCTGGGACTCAACCCCGCCCTCCTGTGCCTTGAGAGACGAAATGATCTTGTTCACCACCACCTGAGAGGAGGTCTTGCCGAGGCCGAGCGAGATGTAGAAGTCCTCGGCCCGCTTGAAGCCCATCTCCTCAATCACACCTGCAAACAGCGGTGACCCCACGATGCGCTGATTGGGGAGGCGGGCTTTTCGGAGGGCATCTTGGAGCAGTTCACGCCCACGGTGCTCGGCATCCTCACGCCGCTCCCGGCTGAAAAACGACCGGATGCGCGAGCGGGCCTTTGAGGTCTGCACCACGCCCAGCCAGTCACGTGACGGACCGCGGGGCTGCTTGGAGGTGAGAATCTCCACGAAGTCGCCCGACTCAAGGTGCTGGGTGAGCGGCACGATGCGGCCATTGACCTTCGCACCCACACACCGGTGCCCCACGTCGGTGTGCACGTCGTAGGCGAAGTCGAGTGGCGTGGAGCCTGCAGGTAGGGCGCGCACCTCGCCCTTGGGCGTAAACACGAACACCTCCTGCGAGTACAGATCGCCCTTGAGCGACTCAATGAACTCGCCGGGGTCGGTGGTGTCGCGCTGCCAGTCCATCATGCGTGACAGCCACTCGAGCCGGTCGTCAGGTGCAGTGTCGTGGGCGCGGTTCTCTGCCTTATACAGCCAGTGGGCGGCCACGCCGTACTCGGCGGTGCGGTGCATTTCCAATGTGCGGATCTGAATCTCGAGCGGCGTGCCCTGAGGCCCAATCACCGTGGTGTGCAGCGACTGGTACATGTTCAGCCGCGGCATGGCGATGTAGTCCTTAAATCGCCCGGGGATGGGCTTCCACAGCGAGTGAATGGTGCCCACCGCGCCGTAGCAGTCCTTTACCGACTCCACGATCACCCGCATCGCGGTGAGGTCGTAGATCTCGTTGAATTCTTTGCCCTTGCGGGTCATTTTCTCGTAGATCGAATAGAAATGCTTGGCCCGGCCGATGATCTCCACCGGCTCCACGCCCACCTTCCGCAGTTCGTCCGCCAGATATCCGCCGGCCTCCGCCACGTACTCCTCGCGGTCCACCCTGCGCTGATTGACCATCTGCTGGATTTCCGCGTAGCGCTTGGGGTGCAGCGCCTGAAACGCCAGATCCTCGAGCTCCCACTTGAGGGACTGGATTCCAAGCCGGTGCGCGAGCGGCGCGTACACCTCGAGGGTCTCGCGCGCCTTCTGCACCTGCTTCGCCTTGCTCATGTACTGAAGCGTGCGCATGTTGTGCAGGCGGTCCGCGAGCTTCACGAGCAACACGCGGATATCGCTCGACATCGAGACGATGAGCTTGCGGTAGTTCTCGGCCTGCCGCTCCTCCTGGCTTTCAAAGTGGATTCGCGTGAGCTTGGTCACCCCATCCACCAGCGCGGCCACCTCGGCACCGAATTGGCCGAGAACGTCCTCGTGCGTGGCGGCGGTGTCCTCCACCGTGTCGTGCAACAGGGCCGCCTGAATGGTCTCGCCGTCGAGGCCGAGCCCAGCACAGATGCGCGCCACCCCGAGTGGGTGGGTGATGTACGGCGCACCCGACTGGCGAAGCTGGTCGTGGTGGCGCTCATCGGCGTACCCGTATGCGCGCCGAATGGCATCGGCGTCGGCATCGGGGTGATTGGACAGCACCTCGCGTACCAGCTCCTCGAGTTCCGAGGGGCCGGTCGCCGGCGTCAGTCCAAGGTCGGCGAGCGGTGTTCCCACGGGTCCTACGATAACGCGTCGGAGGGGAACGGCGGACCCTCCACGGAGCCACTTGCGAACTCGGGCAGTGCTCCGAAGATGTCGAGGGTCATCGCGCGCGCCGTGAGCTGCCGTGCCTGGTCGAGCAGGGCAGCCGCATGCAGGCCCGTTTGGGTGGTCTCAAGGTCAGATCGCCCGACCCCGTCGCACACCGTGATGCCCGCATCGTCAACCGTGATGAGTCCCGCCTCGCGAAGCGCAGCAAGTGCAATCGCAATTGCGCGTGGCGACCGCGAGACGGCCCCATCCCCCGCGAGCAGGTGGTCGAGGTCGGAATCCCACGGCATGAGTGCACTGGCGGCCTTCAGCGACGGCCAGAGCCCACGGGCGACATCACGCACCGAGAGATCGGCCTCGGCCACCCCGAGCGCATAACGGGCCTCATCCTCACCCCACGCCAGATGCACCGTGCGCCCCGCACCCGCCGTGCGAAGCGACACGATGTCCGCGTCGAACACCGGCGGGTCAACCACCACGAGGTGCACGTCGTCCGGCAGTACCAGGTCGGCCAGCGCGCGGGGATCGAGGAGCGCGAGCAGCGGCCCGCCCCGTGCAAGGGCCAGGCGCGACGCCATCGCGTCGCGGTCGCAACGGTCTCCGCCAATAATTGCCACCTCGACCCCGAGCCTCCCCGGAAACAGGACCTCCGACAGGGCGGCGCGTCGGCGCGGCACGTCGGCCACCACCGCAACAACGCCACCGTCAGCACCGGCAAGTGCGGCGATGAGCGGAAGCGCCCGCCCCTCACCCCGGCGGTCCACGACGTCGGCAGGCGGCTCGAGGTGCGCCGAGGACACGTCGGCAGGAAATGGTGAATCCAGCAGGCGGCGTACTCCGGCCATGTGCACGCGGTCCGGGCATGTGACATCACAGGCAGTGGCGCAGCCACCAGGCACGAGTGGGCCATCAGGGAGCCGCACAATGGCCTCGAGTGTCACCCGTGGCCCCACGGTGTCCTGCCAGCGCTCCACCTCGAGGCGCGCCACGGCGTCGTAGCGCGCATCCTCGCCTGCACCCTTCAGTTCCGGGCCCTGGTCCCCCATCTGGAAGCCAATCGCGGGTGCCATCACACCCCCAGCGGAGAGCCGGGCTTTCAGGTGCTTGCCACCACCCACACGTGAGATGCCCGTGATCGCGCAGCCGGGCACCACAATGCGCGGCTCGGGATTGCCGCGGCCAAATGGGGCCAGCGCCTCAAGGGCCTCAGCCGTCGCCAGTGTGAGATCGGGACCACCGGCGACGGCGTCCACGGAGCGTGTGTGCGCCCGCGAGATCTCGCCTCTCCGCCCAGCCGCGGCCGACTCAAGCGCCCCACGGAATGCGGCGATGTCATCGGTTGCCAGCGACACGCCCACGGCGCCCGCGTGACCACCCCAGCGCGTGAGCAGGGCGTCCGCGTCGCCCACAATCGCATGCAGGTCCACCCCGGGAAGGCTGCGGCCGGACCCCTTCGCCTCGCCCCCCGAAGTGGCGAGCACGATTGCGGGTCGCCCAAACCGCTCCACCATGCGCGATGCCACGATGCCCACCACACCCTCGTGCCACCCCTCGCCCGCCACGAGTGTGATGGCGGCATCGGCACGCTGACCGGTCTCGGCCTCCACGATCGCGGTGGCCTCCGCAGTGA
Organism: Bifidobacterium breve; assembly: GCA_945876305.1. Classification (GTDB taxonomy): domain Bacteria; phylum Actinomycetota; class Thermoleophilia; order Miltoncostaeales; family Miltoncostaeaceae; genus SYFI01. The sequence goes on along the minus strand of CAMCOB010000006.1, from coordinate 7,394 downwards.
CCTGTCGCTCCACGTCACGTCGCGTGGTGTTGAGCGCCCAGAGCTCCTCAGCCAGAGAACGGGCCTCGCCCTCGTCAGTTGCGAGCAGCAGTTCGAGCGCACGCCCGGGGTCGCCAAGGCGGCCGGCGGCATTGATTGCGGGCGCCAGCGTGAACGACAGGCCACGCGGTGTGATGACGCGGTGGTTCGAGCCCGCCGCCGCGCACAGCGCGTTGATGCCCGGACGCTCGCCGCGACGTATGGCGGCAATCGCCCGGTGCACCAGTCGCCGGTTCCCCTCGATGAGCGGCACGGCGTCGGCGACGGTGGCAAGGCCCGCGAGATCAATGCCCATATCTGCGGCTGGGGACAACAGGTCGCCGTCCAGGCGCAGGGCGATGGCACGCGTGACATCGAATACCACGCCCGCAGCGGCGGGAAGTGCGTCCATCCCCCGCCCGAGTGCGGGGTTGGCGATGATGCCCGGTGGGCGCGCGCCACCCGCCAAGTGGTGGTCGAGCACGATTACATCCATCCCCAACTCATGGGCGCGGGTGAGGGCCTCCACGCTCGACGTCCCGCAATCCACCGTGGTGAACACCCGGGCGCCCTCATCGGCCAACCGCTCAACAGTGGCCTCCGACACCCCGTATCCATCTGTGAATCGGCTGGGGAGGAAGGTGACGACGTCGGCCCCCCGGGCACGAAGCGCCCCGGCAAGAATCGCCGTGGAGCACACCCCATCGCAGTCGTAGTCGCCATGGATCGCGATGCGCTCACCCTTGGCGATGGCCTCAACCAGGCGGTCGGCGGCTGCGGAGATGCCGTCAATGGCCTCAGGGTCCCCGAGGTCACCGTCGGTGGCGAGAAAGGCGTGGGCCGCCGCGACATCCGCGAGTCCCCGTCGCACCATGATCCAGGCCATGGGCTCGGGGCACCCGAGCGCCAGTTGCAGCCGACGCACGTCGGCGTAGCGCACGCGGGTTGTGCGCCACGGGGGCTCGCTGGGGATTATTTTAGGGTCTGCCATCGGCCCATCCGACCGTACCACCGCGAACGGATGCGGCCGCAGAGCTACCAGGCGCCCGAGCGGATCATCCCGATGACGAGCCATCCAAACAGTACGAGCCCGGCCACAAAGCCCGGCACGCCGATCCACGCAAGCCCGAAGATGTGCGGGCCACTCTTCACGAAGGTGCCGATGAGGGCTGAGCCCACGATCACCGCGGCCGTCACCAACGCCACCGCCACCCGGTTGGCCGCGGCCAGCCCCTTATCGCTGGCCGCCCGGAGTTCCTCGAGGTTGATGGCGATACGCACTTCGCCATCCTTGAACTCGTCGAGAAGCTCCGACACCTGAAATGGATAGCCGAGGAGCGCGCTGGCGTACTTGCCCAGATCCCCACTCATCCGGGACGCGATGCGATCGGGGCTGAACCGCTCGAGGTACAACCGTCGCGCGTAGGGCCGGGCGGTCTCAAACACGTTGAAGTCGGGTGAGATCTCCAGGGCCACGCCAGCCAGCGTGGCGAGCGCTTTGTCCAGCAGGATCCAGCGCGCCGGGAGCGTGATCTCAAGTTCGTAGATGAGGCCGAAGATGTCGTGCAGCACCCCGCGCACGTCGATCTCATCCATCGAGGCGCCGACGTACTGCGCCATGACCAGAGTGAGGCGCTCCGAGAACTCCGCCTCGACCTCACGCGGGTAATTGATTCCCAGCGACTTCAAGTCGCGCGGAATACGTTCCATGTTCTGTTCGAGGATGTCGCCAAAGAGACGCACGGCGGACTCACGGTCGCCCTTCGACAGCACCCCCACCATGCCGAAGTCGATCAACCCGATGTGGTCGGGGCCGATCACCATGATGTTGGCGGGGTGCGGATCGGCATGGAACAAGCCGTCCGCGAAGACCATCTGCATCCAGCTCTCGGCGATCCGTGCAGCCAAAAGGCGCCGTTCGTCGGTGGTCATCGTCTCGAGATCCACGTGGGCCAGCGGACGCCCGGCGACCCGGTCCATGGTGAGCACCCGCTCACTCGTGCGGCGCCAGTGCACCTTTGGAACGTCGACGTGTTCATTCGCGGCGAAGTGGCCACGAACGGCCTCGCAGCTGCGGGCCTCGTTGCGGTAGTCAAGCTCGTGACGAACCGTGCGCGCGAACTCATCAACCAAGCTGGTGAGGTCGATGAACGACAGCCGCTTCACGCGATCCTTGGCCAGCGCCGCAAGCTTGTAGAGCAGGTCGATGTCGGCTGCCAGCGTGGCGGCGGCCCCGGGACGCTGCACCTTCACCACCACCTCGTGGCCGCCCGGGAGCCCGGCCACGTGCACCTGCCCCACCGATGCAGAACCGATGGGCTCCTCGTCGAACCACTCAAATGCCTGCTCGAGCGTGAGGCCGAGGTCGTCTTCCACCACCCCGCGGATCGCCTCGAATGGCTCAGGCCGGGCGCTGTCCTGCAGGCGGCGCAGCTCGACGATGATGTCCTGCGGCACAAGGTCCGGGCGCGTGGACAGCAGCTGCCCGAACTTGACGAATGTCGGCCCGAGTTCCTCAAACATTTCCCGCAGTCGAACGGCGCGGGTGGAGCGGTCATCAGACGCATCACCCGAGCCGCCACGGCGGAATACATATCCGAAGCCGTGCTTGGTGGCGATCTGCGCGATATCGCGCAGCCGCGAGATGGTGCCGCGCTTGTCGTCCCTGCTCATGGCGTCACGGTACCAGTGGCCCCGACGCCAGCCGCGGTGCTACTCGACGCCGGGTGTGCTGCTGCCCGACTCCTCGAGAAGACGGATGCGGTGCTCAAGGTCGCTGATGCGCTGATCCACCTCGGCCAGATCATCACGCTGGGCGATGCCGAATTCGCGCAACACGCCCTGCACCCCACCCTCGATCTTGCCGACAAGGCCCGATGCGCCGCCGCTGGCGTCGCGTGCGCGCTCCATCAGGCGGTCCACCGTAATGCGCCCCTCGTCCTCGCCCAACTGACCACGCCGCACCAGGTCGGACACGATGGCCTCGGCACGTTCACGGGTGAGTGCCGCGGCACCAACTGCAACGAATATCGCCTGCTCAACCGCTTCGCGCACACTGATCATGGTTTCCTCCTGCGACGGACCTGGCCATGGCGACGCTCCCGCTCAGGCGGTGGCGTCGGGGCGGGACGAGACGTACCCGGCTCGCCGCCGTCTCCCGCGGGTGCGGTCGGCGGCACCTCTGATGATGGCGCATCCCCGGCCGGCGCGTCGGGCTCGTCGCGCTCGTCGGGCTCGTCGGGCGCGTCGTCAGTGGTGTCTTTCTCGGACGACTGCTGCATAAGCGATGGCATGGCGTCGTCGGCCATCAGCGCGGCCTCTGCCCGCTCGAGGGCAACCATGTCCACGCCATCCTGCGCGTATCTGGTCTCTCGCGACGTGCGCTTGTGCGCCTTTGCGGCACGCTTTCGTCCCTCTGGCTGACGCTCCTTCCAGATGGCTGCGAGAGGTGCCGCAATGAGCAGCGATGAGATTCCGCCCGCGAGCAGACCGACGAGCAGTGCGAATGCGAAGTCGCGCAGCGTGCTGCCACCGAAAATAAACAGCAGCCCGACCGGCACGATGGCCGTGAGACCCGTGATCACAGAACGGGTCAGGGTCTCGTGCACAGACCGGTTGACCACGTCCTTGTAGCGGGCGTTCCGCATGAGCGGCCCGTTTTCGCGGATACGGTCGAAGACCACGACCACGTCGTAGAGCGAGTAACCGAGGATGGTCAGCAGCGCGGCCACCGTCGCACTCGTCACCTCCCTGCCGGTGATCGAGTAGATGGCAAGCGACAGCCACACGTCATGCACCACCGAGAGCAGCGCCGGCAGCGCCAGGCGATACTCAAATCGGATCGTCAGGTACACGATGATGAGCAGGAATGAGAGCGCAATGGCCCAGGCCGCCCGCTTCACCACCTCTCGCCCAAAGGTAGGACCGACCGTCTCCACCGCGTAGGCGCGCTCGTCGATACCCCCGAGTTTCTGGTCGAGGTCGCGCTTCAGCTGATTGAGCTGCGCGGGCTGCAGCGTGGGGGTCTGGATCTGGAACCCCGTACGGCCGGTCGCGGTGTCGGTGGTCACCTGCACCTTGGCGCTCGGATACCCATCGGCAGCAACGACTGATCGCACCTGACCCTCAGTGGGCGTGCCCTTGACGAAGGCCACTTCGATGCGCGTGCCGCTATTGAAGTCGAGGCCCAGGTTAAGCCCCTTGATACCGATAAATACGGCGCCGAATGCAATCGGGATGAACGAAATGGCAAGCCACGTACGCCATTTGCCCACGAAGTCGAACTTCCACTTCGGCTCGCGGGTGGTCAGACCCATGACCTTTTCGTTCTGGAACGTCTTGGTGCCGGCCAGCATCTCGATGACGACGCGGGTCACCAGCACGGCAGTGAAAAGCGACAGCAGCACGCCGATCATCAGAACGAACGCAAATCCCTTCGGCCCGGCGGTGCCGAACAGGAAGAGAATTGCCGCCGTCAGGAACGTGACGACGTTCGCGTCGATGATCGCGCTGACGCCCTTCGTATAGCCGGTGAGGATCGCCGATTTGGCGGTCCGCCCGGCGCGGGCTTCCTCGCGTATTCGTTCGAATATGACCACGTTGGCGTCAGACGCCACGCCGATGGTGAGGATGGCGCCCGCAATGCCGGGCAGGGTGAGCGTGATTGGCACGAGCTCGGCGACTGCGAGGTAGAACAGTGCGTAGATGATGAGCGCGGCGGCAGCGATGACACCGAGCAGCCGGTAATACACGATGAGGAAGATCATCACGACGATGAGACCGGCCAGACCGGCGATGAGCCCCTTGCTCAGTGATTCGGCGCCCAGAGTGGCCGAGACCTGCTTCTGGCTGATGACATCCAGACGAATCGGGATCGCACCCGAGTTCAGCTGGTCAGACAGCGTGCGCGCGGTCTCACTGGTGAAGTTGCCCGAAATCTGCGCGCCGCCGCTGCCGCTGATGCCGTTGGGGTACTGGCTGTAGTCGATCGTGGGGGTCGAGATGATCGTGCCGTCGAGCACGATGGCGAAACTCTGCAACTCCTTACGAAGCGATCCGCGCTGGGCAAGGTCACGCGTGACGTCCTGGAACTTCTGGGCCCCGGCATCGGTGAACGCCATGGTGACGATGGGCTCCTGACTGCCCCCGCCACCGCTGTTGTCGAAGCTCTGCGACGCAGATGTGATGTCGCTTCCGCTGAGCCCCGGCTTGTCCTGCATCAGCACATACACCGTGCGTGACGGACTATCGGCCTTGGAGGGGTCCAACTTCTGCTGATCGGAGTAGATCACCAGACCCGCGGGAACCTTCTCCATCTCGCTCTTCGGAGGCACCTTGCCGCCGTAGGGCTGCAGCAGGCCCGCCCGCTCCACGTCAGGCCCCGCCACCAGCGTGTGGGTCGCGTTCGTCTTGAACAGGTAATACGACGCGGAACCCTCGATCGGGGGTCGGGGCGTGGTGGTCTGCGCCTTTTGCACCATCTTCCACAGGCTCGGGTCGCTGGCCACGAAGTTGGCTTCGTAGTCGGTGAACACCAACTGCGCCGGCTTGATGAGGTCTTCCACGACCTGATCCGGGTTCTTTGCGCCAGGCAGCGAGACCACGATCTGGTCGCTGCCCTGCGTCTGGATCTCGGGCTCCGACACACCAAACGAGTCCACTCGGTTGCGAATGACCTCAACCGAGCGCGCGATGGCCTCGGGCGTCACCTGGGAATCGCGCGTGGGCTTGCCCTGCAGCACCACCTCAACGCCGCCCTGCAGGTCGAGGCCCAGTACCACGGGCTTTACGGCCACGACCACGGCGGATGCCGCGATCAGCCCGATGACGACCGCGAGAAAGAGGACGGAGCGACGACGCAAATTCATCGGCGCACGCCCGGAAACAGGATGGAGATGGTGGCTGCCCTAGTCGGCGGCGGGCTGGTCCGCGGCCGGCTCGGCGGTGATCTTGCGGGCGATGGCGGACTGCGCGATGCGGATATCCACATCCTCGGCAACCTGAATGAGCACGGTGCCGCCGTCCTCCATCTCCGACACGATTCCGTAGATGCCTGACGTTGTGACGACCTCGTCACCGGGCGCGAGCTCGCGTGACAACTGCTCCATCTCGCGGCGGCGCTTCTGCTGCGGCCGCACCGCGACGAAGTAGATCAAACCGACAAAAACAATGATGTAGACAGGAAGAAGGAGTCCCGACATGCTGAATTCGGCCTCAGTGCTTGGATTCCGGACCGGCGGAGGGTAGCAGTGGGGGGAGGGGAGGTGCACCGCACCGGGGCACCCGCGGGCGCTGGTACCGTGGCGCCCCGTGAGGCACCCCGCAACACCGGCAGCGCACGCGTGAGCAGCCTGTCCATCGCGATGGTCAGCGAATACGTCTACCCCACCCTCGGTGGGGTGAGCGAACACGTGCACTTTCTCTCCCGTGAACTCGCCGCACGCGGCCACGACGTCACCATTGTCACCGGCAACCTGGGCGATGCCGGCGAGGTGGCCGAGATGGACCGCACAGCGTTCCGTGAGAGCGGGTACCGCACGCGGCGCATCGGCCGGTCGATCCCCGTGGTATCCAACGGGTCCATTGCCCGGCTTACCGTGGGCATGGGGCTCAAGCCGCAGATGGCAGATGCCGTGCGCGGTGTTGACGTGGTGCATTCCCAGGCGCTGGCCTCCCCCACCCTGCCGCTGCTGTGCCTGCGGGTGTCCACCGCGCCCGTCACCGTGGGGACGTTCCACACATACTTCGACGGCGGCCATTGGGCCTATCGCTCAATGGGCCGCTACGTACGGGCCGCGCTCGACCGGCTCGACCGGCGCATCGCGGTCTCCGATGCCTGTATCCAGGCTCTTTCCCCCTACTTTCCCGGCGATTGGGACGTGGTTCCCAACGGCATCGACTGCAACCTGTACCGACCGCTCACCGGCCCCGACGAACGTGCACCGGGGCCGCCCCGGATCCTGTTTGTGGGCCGCTTCGACCCCCGCAACGCCTTGGGTGACCTGCTCGAGGCCGTGGCCATCCTCAAGCGCGAGGGGCGCGAGTTCGTGGTGCAGGTGATCGGCGACGGGCCCACTCGCCCGATGTACGAGAAGAAGGCGAAGAGCCTCGGTATCTGGGACCGCATCGAGTGGCTTGGCCTGCTCAACGAGGAGCGCCCCCACTACTACCGGCAGGCCGACGTAATGGCCGCCCCGTGCGTCCTTGCATCGTTTGGTGTCGTGCTGCTGGAGGCACTCGCATCGGGCACGCCGGTGGTTGCCGCCGACAACATCGGATTTCGGCAGGTCATCCGGGGGGACGTGCCGGGGCGCTTTGTGCCACCGCACGATGGCGCCGAACTGGCTGCGGGCATCGGCGAATTGCTGGATGACCCG
>CAMCOB010000005.1 GCA_945876305.1 Bifidobacterium breve | reverse complement strand
GCGCAGGCGAGCACCACGATGGTCTCATCGGCATGTCGTCGGTCGAGCCGGGTGATGATGGGCGTCGCGAGCATCATGCAGGCAACACCGGCCCCGAGCACGGCGGCCAGTGCGGCCCCCGACATATGGAGATCGTTGCGAAGGAGCGGTACCGCCAGACTGATGGCGGCACCAGACGCCACACTCCACGCGATCGCGGTGACCGTGAGCGCACGCAGGTTGCGCGAGAGGAAGAGGAATGTCAGGCCGCGGCGGATGGGGAGCTTCGGTGCATCAGACCGCACGCGCTCGTCGAACCGGGCCGATGCCGACGTGGCACCGATAACGGCGATGGCGAGCGCACCGGCGACCATCCAGACGGCGTCGCTGGCGCCGAGCACCAGCGCGAGCCCGGCAATCGCGGGGCCGCCGAAGTACCCGAGGTTGAACGCCTGTGCCAGTGCGGCCTGTGCGGGCATCATCTCGTAGCGCTCCGTCATGGTGGACAGTGCGCCGAACATGGCGGCATCTACGAATACACGTACGGATCCGATGAGGAAGGCCCCGGCGTACAGCACCCAGATTTCCGGCTGGCCCACCGAGAGCGCAATGGCCAGCGCGGCTGCGATGGCGATGCCGGAACCGAGGGCAACGGCGAGCAGCGGTCGCCGTGGAAGGCGGTCACCGGCAATTCCGGCCGGTACGGCCAGCAAAAGGAATGGCACGAAGGTGATGGCAAACCCAATGGTGGCCTGTGAGAGCGATCCGCCGCTCTCGAGGATGAGCCACGGAATGATGACCGTCATCATTCCCTGCGCGAGCGCGTGAGCAGCCTGCGTGAGCAGGAGCGCGCGCCCGTCACGGGTGCGGAGAAGTGGGTTTCGCCGGTCGTTCCTCATGCATGGACGACGGTAGGTCCACATCACGGGCGCGTCAATAAGTTCGGAGTCGCACGAAGTCGGCGTGTATTCGCCGGTCTATCGGCACGCCAAACATGCCGACGTTCCGCTTATCCACACGCCTGAGAGAGTTCGTAACAACGGTTACGACCTGCCCAAAAACGTGTTACGCCAATCGTGAAGAAGGTGTGAGAATTAGCGCGTTTCGGGGTCTGAGGGCCGCTTGCGGACACCGGAGACGGCGGTGGAGGCCGCCGCACCCAACGCGGCTGTGGCGCTCGGACTGGGCGGACGCCGGTCGCTGGTGACCACCACCCGGCACGGTGCATGCCGCAACACGTAGTCCACCGTGCGTCCGAAGAGCTGATCGCCCACGCGCCGCCGTGATGCCACGCCCATCATGATCACCTCGGCCTTCGTCGCTCTGGCCTCGTCAACGATTGCTCGACCGGCCTGGCGCCCGCGGATGACGCGTGTCACCACCGTGGCCCCGTACTCCTCGGCGATGGCACGGGCGTGAGTGAGAAGTTCGTCTGCCGCACGCTCCTCACGGGGCATGCGCGCCTCGAGGGGCAGCTCGACCGGAACCTCCACCACGTTGATCACCGCGATCTGCACATCGGCGTCGGCAGCCAGTTTGCCTGCGGTCACCATCATCTCCTCCGACGCCTCGGTGGCGACGATGGGCACGAGGATGTTGGTGTAGGCGATGTCCACTTCGGCCACCGGTGCGGTGCGCTCAAGCGTGACCGTCTCGGTCCACGGCACGTTGATGTGCTTGCGGTAGGCCACGTACATCACGAGCCCCACGGCCATCCAGATGATTCCGATCCAGCGCGCGTCGGGCCGCAGCACGAGCACTGCCACCAGCGCGCCCCCGGTGCCCAGCAGGCCGAAGATGGCGAACAGAGGGATGCTGCGGCCGCGCCAGGCGATGTTGGGCGCACCGCGAAATGGGCGCTTGAGTTCAGGCGATTTCCATCGCATCCAGATGACCGAGATATGCGCGATGCTGAACGAGAGCATGGCGCCAAAGGCGTAGATATTGGCCAGGAAGTCGGCCTTGCCCGGGATCATCACGAGGGCTGCGATGACGCAGAAGATGCCGATGGCCACGTAGGGCGTGTTGAAGCGTGGGTGCAGCTTTCTGATCACCGATGGCAGCTGGCGGTAGAAGCCCATCGAGTAGGTGAGCCGCGACACGCCGATCACACCGGCATTCGTGGCGATGATCAGGATCGTGGCGGCAAGGATGCCCACGAATCCGCGCAGCAGATCGAGCGGGACCCCCGACAGCCCGAATTGATCCACGATCCCGAGGATCGGGTCACCGGCGTAGGTGGTGCCGAGTTCCGTCTCGTAGCTGCCGTCCGGCAGTTGCACCACCGGCAGCGCCGATAGCGCGACCGCAGGGATGATCGCGTACATCACCAGCACGGTGAGCACGGTCGCGCGGATAGAGGCGGGAATGGTGCGCTCGGGCACCTGCGCCTCTTCGGCCATGTTCGAGATGGTCTCGATACCGGTGTAGGCGATCATCGCCAGCGTGACGCCAATGATGAGGTTGCTCCATGTGGGGGCCACTCCCCACACGATGTTGTCCCACAGGGTGGTGGGGGAGAAGAGGATGAACAGGCCTACGATCACCAGGAGCAGCTGCGTGGCCAGATCGAGCAGCGCCAGGCCCACGTTCAGCTTGGCGGCCTCCTTGATGCCCACGGTGTTGATGAGGGCGAGCAGGAGCACCACTCCGATGCCCACGATGATGTCCCAGGGATTCTCTTTGAGCGGTGCCCAGAACACGCCCAGGTAGTGCGGCACGAAGAAGGCCGAGATGGCGATCGTGATGATGTAGTTGAGCATCTGGGCCCACGCGGCCCCGAATGCCGTGCCCTCGTTAAACGCGTGGCGGGCGAACGATGATGACCCGCCGGCTTCGGGAAAGAGTGCGGTGCCCTCGGTGTAACTGACCGCCGTGGCCGCGAAGATGAGGCCCGCGATGAGGAACACCACAGGGGTGAGGCCGAGGGCGTACGCGGCCACCAGGCCCAGCGCGTAGTAAATCGACGACCCGACGTTGCCGTAGGCCGTGGCCCACAGCCCCGGAACGCCCACCACGCGCTCAAGGCGCTCCTGCCTGCGTCGGCGGATCGCCACGCGCTACGCCCTGCGGAAGTGCCGGGCGCGACGGTGCGCGCTCTTGGAGATAAACCTCATCGAAGCGGGATCGTACCGCCACGCCGGGCTCGCCGCGGCTAGCATCGCGGCGAGCCTGTCCCATGAGGGGACGGATCGACCGGGAGCACCGTGACAGTGAGTCTCATCGAGGGTGTTGACGTCGTCTTTTATGGCATCTGCAACATGAACCGGTCGGTGGCCTTTTACGAGGGCGTTCTTGGCCTCGAACTGAGCCGGCGAGAAGGTAACGACTGGGCGCAGTTCACCGCGGGGTCAACTGAGATCGGCCTGTACGGCGAGCTCGCCACGCCGCCTCATCAGGGCGGCGCCACCGTCTCATTCCGGGTGTCCGACATCAAGGCGTTCGACCAGATGCTGATCGACGCAGACGTGCAGAAGGATGTCGTCGAGGACATGGGCGGCGCCCTGTCACTCGAGTTCTACGACCCCGACGGCAACAAGCTTGTTGCGATGCAGGTGCTTGAGGGCTGAGTCAGGCGCCGCCGCGCGCACTGCGCGCGGCGGCGATGGCCTCGGCGAACCCGCCGGGGTCGGCCACGGCAACCACCACCCGTGAGGTATCCCACGGGGCCGGGGCGTGCACGGTAATGCGCTGATCGAGTTCGATCAGCGTGGCCGTACCCGGGGTGGCCACGAACGCCACGAGTCCTTTGCCGATACGCACGCCGTATCCGCCCCACCAGGGCCAGCGATAGCCATCGATTCGGGCGATGTGCTCGAGGGGGATCTCCGCGTGCCCCAGCCAGCCCATGCGGATGGACACCATCTCGTCACCCACCTCGGCCTCCATGCGGTCCGGGCGGTTCATCAGCAGGATGTCCGACCAGCGTGCCGTGCGCATGGGGAATCGCGTCGCCATCAGCGCAGTATGAAAGTGGCTGCCGCAGTGCCCAGCCCGCGTGCCGACGACATGAGCACCCGTACCTGGTAGCTGCCCGCCAGCATCGTCTTTGGCAGGGGCAGTCGCACCACGTGGGTGCCGGCGGCCCGACGGCTCTGGCGCGCCCCCACCACGCGGAACGACGACAGGCGCACCGATCCGGTGACCCGCTTGCGTATCTCAACCCGGCACATGGCACTGATGCCGGTGCGAAACCGCACACGTGCTGTGCGCCCCACGATGGTCACACGTATCCCCTGGGCCCGTGCCGGACTCGATCCCGGCGTACGGCCGGATGCGTCGCGGGAGGTTGCGACGGTGGTGGTGGTGGAGAGGCCGGTCACGTCGCGCGCCACCACGGGAATCGTGCGGCTGCCAACGCCAGGAGTGATTCGCACCGCAAACGAGCCGTCATCGGCCACCGTGGCGTACCGGCCCCCGACGGTCACGTCCATCACGCCCGAAACATCGGTGGCACGCCCGGAGATGATCACCTTCGCGCCCGCCGGGGCGACCGTGGCGCTGAGGGCCGGTGCAGTCGTGTCGCCGCCACCGAGATCGGTGGTGAAGGCGTCGATCTGCAGGTTGGTGTCGCCCGCCACGGGGGTGACACCAACCGGCGGGTCCAGAAAGGCGAACCCCGCAAGGCGGCCGCTCCCCGAGAGGGCGGGCCGTGAGGCATCGGCGCCGAGCGTGGTCCCGTTCGCGGTCTGCGACACCCGGGTGAGCGAGCCCGCGACCGCGACAGTTGCGCGTACCTGTACTGCCGTGGGAGTCGCGGTATCGGTAAAGGCCACGCGATCGCCGTCGAAGGACATCACCGCGCCCCCGGTTGCCCCGGTGACCGGGTCGGATGCCCGGGTGGTGGTCTGTGCCGGGATGTCGCGTACGTCAATCGCCCGGGCCCCCGTCGCCACGCCGCAGTCGGTCATGGTGGCCCCTGACGTAAATGCGACCCGCGTACCCGTGCCCGACAGCGATGGCAGACAGGCCGTGGCATCCGGCTGCCCGCTGGGCGGCTGGCTGGCGAGCGTGATCGTGCGCGGTGTAATCCGCGCGACGTAGATATCGGGCAGGGAATCGGCGTCCGCCGGTGCCAGCACCGAGGCGGCCCCGTCTCCCTCAAATGCCACAGCGCGACCATCTGCGCTTATCGACGCGTGCCCGGTGGCAGCGAGTGACTGCGCGCCCGCTGCCGTCCGGCTGATCAGGTTGATGGAACGGGTGCGAATGTCGGCCACGTAGATGTCCGCAACCCCATTGGTGTCTGATGCCACGAGCGGGGCATCGCCCGACGTAAATGCGACGCGCGAACCATCGGCCGAGATAGAGGGGTCTCCGGTTACTCCAGCCGTGGGTTGGGCCCCAGCGGAATCGCGGGAGACGATCGTGATGGCCCCGGTGACGAGGTCCTTGCGAAATACGTCGCGTGCGCGCCCGTTCGTGTCGCCTCCCACGAGCCCCGAGGCCGTGGAGGTGAAGACGACGTAGCGGCCGTTGAAAGAGAGCGCGTAGGGGGTGATGGTGCGGCTCGCGGCGCCGTCGACATCCGACTGCGTGGGCGACCCGCTGGCACTGGACGACACCAGGGTATTTCGACCTGTGGTGACGTCGTGCGAGAAGAGTTGCCGTACGGACCCGGTTGCGACCCCGCTGAAGGCGCCGGTCGACGTGAAGAGCACATGCGTGGCGTCGCCGGAGATGACTGGTCCGTCGGCAGCCTGGATGAGCTGGGTACCGGCGCTGGTGAGGGTCACACGCGTGACGTCCCCGGCGGCGCCAAAGGCCACAGGCACGACGAGAGTCGCCCCGATGGCGAGCGCGAACAGGGTGCGTACCGGCATAAAAGGGGAGGGTAGTCGTGCCTCCGGTCGCCGACCGCCCTCACGTGCCGTCGCAACACGATCCGGCATGGGGACACCTGTTGCGGCTTAAATGCCCCGGTGCCCCGCATTCGGACACTCCTCGTCGCGCTGGCCATTGGGGCGGCATCTGCTGCCTCGGCACTCGGCCTGCCGCTCGTCGCGATCGACCCAGGACATGGGGGGGCGGATAGCGGCGCGGTGGGTTCACTGCCCGCCGGCACGGTCACGGGGCTCACCCCCCGCGCCGATGCCGCCGGAAACCCCTTGATCTTCGAGAAGGACGTCAACCTCGACGTCGGTCAGCGGCTAAATGCATTTCTGCAGGCCAATGGCGTGCCCACGTTGATGACCCGCAACACCGATAGCGCCGGGGGTGACGTGCCCTACGTCAGCGAGGGCGCGGATCTCAAGGCCCGCACCGATCTGGCGAATGCCCAGGCTGCACAGTTGTTCGTGTCAATCCACCAGAACAGTGCATTGTCAGCCCTCGCGACCGGTACTGAGACGTATGTGCTCACCGGTACTGGTCCGGCCCCGCGCGCTTTCGCACTGGCCATCCAGCAGTCGGTGATCGCCCGGCTCCTGCTCACCGACCGTGGTGTGCGCGAGGCCAACTTCTACGTGCTTCGCAACAGCGCGATGCCCGCAGTGCTGGTGGAGGGGGCGTTCCTGTCAAACCCCACAGATGCCCTGGCCGTTGCAAGCCCGGATGTGCGCCAGGCCATGGCTGAGGGTATTGGCACCGGGATCCTCAACTATTCGCGATTGCTCGGGGACGGGGCCGTGCAGCAGCCGGTGCCCACCAAGATCCGTCTTGCCCGGTCGGGCGGAGCCGTCTCGCGTCGGGCCGGCATCAACCCGTCACGCGGCGACCTGTGGGTGGCCACGGTTATTGACCAGTCGGGCGTCCCGATGGCAGGAATACCACTCACGGCGCGCCTCCCCAATGGCAAGGGCGTGTCGGTGAGTACGCGCGGCGATGGCAAGGCACTGCTCGCGGTTCCCCGCCGCCGCGGTCGCTTAAACGTGGCCGTGGCCCTTCCGGGTATCCGCGTCAACGCGCGCGGCGACGTACCCGCCCGCGTCCGCTAATCCCCTTCGGGCTCCCCACAACCGCTGGCACCGAGGGTCGTCCAGGCCGCCGCGAGCGCTGAGACGGCGTCTGGCGACAGCCGGTCGATGAACTGGCGCCGCACGGCGTCCAGATGCACAGGTCGAGCGGCAGCGAAGCGGTCCCGCCCGGTGGGCGTGATGACCGCGAAGGCCCCACGCCGGTCGGTGGGGCACTGGGCGCGCTCGACCAGCCCGAGGTTTACGAGGCGGTCAACCAGGCGGGAGAGACCGGACAATGACAAGAGCGCCCCATCGGCCAGTTCATTCATGCGCAGTGCGCCGTCGTCGGACCGCGAGAGCAGGAGTAGCACCTCATATTGGGTGAGGGAGATCCCGTGGGACGCCTGCATCTCGTCATCGAGTGCTCGCACCAGTGCGGCATGCGTGCGCAGAAGTCCGCCCCACGCGACCATCTCAGTCGCGTCGAGGTCGCCGGTGGGGGGTGTCGGGCGTGATCGCTGTGTCGCCATGGGGGAAGGATAACCGGAGCGCCCCCCTGCCTCCCGGAACGTCGTCATCGCGGCTCCGGCATGGCGGCGGGGCCGTCGGGGGGCGACCGTAATGTGCGCACCAATGGCATCACCTGAACCGTCGTCACCACCGTCTTCGATCCCTTCCGTGGCGCCGTCGCCCGGGTCGGAGCCCGCAGCCAGCGCGGGTGACCGTTTGCAGGTATTTGTTGCCCGCCGTGGGGCCCCGGTCCCTGCGGCAGACGCCGTCGCGGTCGTGCTCGGTATTGAGGGGTGTCCGCTCGAGGTCGCCCAGCGACTGGTGGCCACCATCGTTGATGGTGACTCCCGTCTGGAGTGGGATACCGATGGCGCGGTGTGCCTGTCCTCGGCTGGCGGCGGCGGTTCCTCCCCGGCCATCGCCGACGTGCCGCTCTGCATCGTGGACCTTGAAACCACCGGGGGCTCACCCGGCGCCTCGCGAATCACCGAGATCGGGGCCGTCCGGGTGGAGGGGCTGGTGGTTGTGGACCGGTTCTCCACGCTCGTCGATCCGGGGCGCCCCATCCCGCCACACATCACGGGAATCACCGGTATCGACGATTCGATGGTGCGCGGCGCACCGGGAATCGAGATCGCACTGCGGCAATTCATCGACTTCGCGGGGTCTGATGTGCTGGTGGCCCACAACGCACCATTCGATCTGCGCTTCCTCAACTACGAGCGCCGACGCCTGATGGGTGACTACTTCCACAACGCGTGGCTCGACACCCTTGTGCTGGCGCGCCGACTGCTCGGCCCGCGGGTGGAGCGGCACGATCTGGGGACCCTCGCCGACTGGGCGGGCGTCACCGTCACCACGCGCCACCGGGCGCTTGCGGATGCCGAAGCGACGGCGGTCGTGCTTGCGCGTTTGATCGATCTGATGGCCGATGGCGATGCAACGCCGCTCGATCACGCCGTGGCCTTGGGTCAGCCGGGAGGCGGACGAATGGCGCACAAGATCGCACTGGCTGAGGATCTTCCGGCGACGACCGGCGTGTACCTCATGCGCGACGCGCAGGGGCGCGTGGTGCACGTGGGGTGCGCCCCCAATATTCGGCGCCGCGTGCGCGGGTATTTCGCGTCGGGCAAACGCCACGGCCGGTTGATTGAGCGGGCAGTGGAGGCCGCCGATCGTGTCGATCACGAGGAGACCGGATCCGAGTTCGAGGCGCAGTTGCGGGCGCATCGCCTGATCACCGAGCTCGCGCCCACCTGCAACCGCCCCGCTGTCGGCAGCCGGTCACGGCGCTACCTCCGGCTGTCCGCTGCCGGTGACGACGTGCGCATCACCGCGGTCGCCCGAGCATCCCGGGCCGGGGAGCACTTCGGCCCTCTGGCTGCAGAGCGCACCGCGTTACTGGCCAGTGACGCCCTGCAGGTGTTGTTGCCGCTGTCGTGCGCCGATGGGGGGCCTCCGGCCGCATGCCGCCGCGTGCTGGGGGACGACCCGATCGCCTCGGCCGAGGAGACGGCCGTGCTCATCGACCGCGCCGCGCGCACCGGGGTACTCGACGATGGCGCCTACACCGCCCAGATCGATGCGCTGGTCGGCGTGATCGCCGAAATTGCTGCGCTTGCCCGGGCCCGCGATGCCCGTTGCGTGTTGGTGGAGGATGGGACGCAGGCTGGTCAGGTGGTGGCATTCGTGGTGCGTGATGGCCTGGTCGTCGCGCGGGTGGAGGTGCACGCAGGCTCGGAGGCTGGTGCAGCCCACCGCATCCTCGCGGCTCTGGGCGCCCCACGCACGCATGAGTCGCTCCCACCCGAGGCACTTGAGGAGATCGCGTTGGTGCGCCGTCGCGTGGCCTCACGCTCGGGTCACCCAGCGCTCATTCCTGCGCCGTCACACACGAGTGCTCTTGTGGATGCCCTTCGCAGGGCCGCTCAATCGCTTCTTCTGGTCGAGACCGATGCCGAGGCCGGGATCGCCACCGCCGCGTGATCTCACCGTGCGGGCGCCATACGCCGAACGGGCATGGGACACTCGGCGGGTGACGATGACCCCCGATGCCCGTGCAGTACGGGCACTCATCCGCTGGTTTGGCCGCGAGGGGCACGACTTTCCGTGGCGCAATACGCGTGATCGCTGGGCCATCCTGGTGTCTGAGGTCATGCTTCAGTCCACTCAGGTGTCGCGGGTCGTTCCGTACTACGAGGCCTGGATGACGCGCTGGCCGGGGGCTGCCGATCTGGCTGCTGCGCCGCTGGGGGAGGTGCTTGCGCAGTGGCAGGGGCTCGGCTATCCGCGCCGTGCGCGCAACCTGCATGCCGCCGCGGGAATCATCGGTGAGCACGGCTGGCCGGATTCCGACCACCTCACTGACCTGCCGGGCGTCGGTGCCTACACGGCCGCTGCGATCCGCTGCTTCGCCGACGGCGAGGCTGTACTGCCCGAGGACGTGAACATCAGGCGGGTTGTAGCGCGGCGGTTTCCCGGTGGCTGGCCCGGTACGCCCCGTGGCCGTGGGTGGGATGTGGGTCAGGCCATGATGGATCTCGGGCGCGAGGTGTGCAGTGCCCGGGCTCCCCGGTGCGACGATGGCTGCCCGCTGCGCACGGCGTGTCCAGCAGCCGATGCCGGTGTGGTGCATCAGGTCACGCCCCCGACGCGCCGCCAGTCCCCATACGAGGGTTCGTTGCGCCAGCGTCGGGGGACATTGCTGCGCACGCTCACCGAGCGGGGGCGTGCTCCGGTGTCAGCCGACCCGGAGGCCGCCGACAGTCTGGTGGGCGACGGACTGGCCGAGCGCCGGGGACGGTCTCTGGTGCCGGTGGGCCGGGCGGCGCTTCGATGAAACGCAAAGAACCCATCATCGTGGTGGCCGCGGTCATCGAGCACGGCGGTTGGATCCTCATCACGCAGCGCCCGAAGACGTCCGGCAACGCGGGGCGATGGGAGTTTCCGGGCGGTAAGCGTGAGCCCGGGGAGCGCGACATCACGGCGCTTCGTCGCGAACTGCGCGAGGAGCTCAACATCGAGATCGGTGACCCGCGAATGATCTGGCGCGAGGATGCCGGCCCACTGCGCCTTCGGTTCTACGCGTGCTCGTACCCGCCGCTCCAGCGTCCACGGGCCATCGTGAGCCCCCAGTTCCGATGGGTGCGCCGCGAAGATTTGCTCCGGTACGACTTCCCTCCGGCCGACGACCGGCTGGTGGCGGCGCTGGCCGGTGATGGCATCGGGCGACGCCGGCGACGGCGACGCCGCAGGCGCCCGGTACGATCAGAATCGTAACGACGGAGGTTTATATGGCGAAGGCCAAGCGGGCGCGCCGGAGCAGTTTCCGGACCATGGACGGCGGCGACGATGTGCTGTCGCGCCTTGACGCGATTGCGGCTCTGGAGGCCGTCGAGGAGGAGGCACGAGGGGATGCGTCCCCTGACGTCGCCGATGCACCCGCCTCCCCGCCAAAGGGCACGGACGACTAGCTCGACAGGCGCGGGTTTCGGGCGAAGGGTTCTCCGGTCGCGATGAATCGCACACGCCCGCCTAACTCCGCGGCGTTATTGGCAACTCGCTCGAGGTGACGGGCAACCAGCACCGATGCGGTGATCCATTCGCGGTCGCCCGTCTCTGCCTCGTCTGACGCCGCCGCACGCACATCTTCGAGCATCAGTCGCACGGTGTCGGCCTCGAGGTGCGCCTCGTCTCCCAGATCGGCATCGGCGCGGGCGATGGCCTGCACTGCCCGGGCAAGGCTGTCAACCGCACGCGCCGCCATGCGGCGGATGATGGCGTCGATGCCGGGCACAGATCCGCCAGCAGGAACCCATTCGGCCAGTCGGGAGATAGAAACAGCGAGATCTCCGACGCGCTCCAGGGCGACGGCCGTGATGAGCCCCACATGGAGAAGTCGTAGGTCGCCTGCGAGCGGGGCATGGACCAGATGCACTTCGTAGATACGGCGATCGAGGTCCAGCAGGTGATCGTCAACGGCCTCGTCCTGCGCCATCACCCGCCCCGCGAGGTCGGGATCGTGTGTTTCCCATGCATCCACGGCCTGCTCCACCTGTGACAGCACGAGACTGGCCATCTCCACCAACGCGTCACGGACCCCTACCATCTGTGTGCCGAGATCCATCGATTCCATGCAAGGATTGTACGGGTCCATCCCGGGGTTGCCCCGCGAACCCGTCGACCCGTTCACGCGCGGTCCTCTGTCATCCGGGAGTACCCTCAGGCGTCGTGACCGCGGCAGTCGCAAATCGTGATCCCCTTCGTCTGCTCGGGCGGCCGTGGGCGTTCATCCCCTTCATCGTCGTGCTGACCACGGCGGGCCTCTGGCTTGACTCGCTGGGGGGTATCGGCCTGCAACTCGTGCTTTCGGCGGTTGCCTGGGTGGTGCTGCTCGTCTCGTGCATCCCGTTGTCCCCGCTGGATCGCGCGCGGGTCGCCGTGGTGGTGGTGGTGGCCACCACGGCGGAGATCCTGTGCTCGCTCATCTGGGGCATCTACGACTACCGCCTGGGAAATCTCCCCATCTTCGTCCCCGCCGGACACGGCCTCGTGTATCTGGTGGGGTACCGCTTCTCCCAGACGCGTCTCGCCAACGCACACCACGCGATCGTGCGCGCGGCGGCCATCGTGGGCGTGGCCACGTGGGCGGGCCTCGGGCTCTCGGGCGTGCTCGGGCGCATTGACGTGGCCGGGGCCATTGCCTCGGCAATCCTCATCGTATTTCTGCTGCGCGGGCGCGCACCTGAGCTGTACGCAGGGGTGTTCTTCTTCGTGGCATTCCTCGAGATCTGGGGCACATGGGTGGGCACATGGCGGTGGGAGGAGTACATCCCGGGACTCGGCCTGATGAATGGAAATCCGCCGAGCGGCGCGGCTGCGGGTTATGTGCTGTTCGACATTGTGGCGTTGGCGCTCGCCCCCGTGGTACTCGCCGGGTGCCGTCGTCTTATGGGCCGCTCGGGTGACGTGGTGGATCCCGCCGCGGCACACGGGGATGAACATTGACCGACGCAGGTCCCACCGGCTTCCGCCCCACGGCACACCCGCTCTACTCGGGCGATGTCGATGTGCCACCGGCCCCCATCTCCGATGGGGCGGTACTCGCGGGCCTGCTCGATCGCGCCCTGCGCATGGCCGACTCGGCCTCGGTGCCGCAGGCCGTGGTGGACTTGGCGGTGCACGCCTGGATGGAGGGGCACGTCGATGGCGAGGACCGCTGCGGCGGCTGCGATGGCGGTTGTGGATTCGCCCGTGGCGTCTCACGCCCGGAGTTGATCGCGGAGGCCTGCTTCCCCGGGCACCGCCCTGGCGCCATCCCCGGGCTCGAGGCCCCCGGCCCTGTGCCGCCATTCCCCGATCCAGCTGACCCCGTGCTCGCGGCCATCGTGATTGGTGCGCTGGGCATGCTTCGCGAGGGGCGTCCCACCGATCGGGTGCTGCCCATGGTGGCCGCACGGGCATGGGCCGAAGGGCACTTGGAGGGCGAGGAGCGGTGCCCGGGATGCGACTGGCGGGGTGGTCTCCCGGCGGGGGCCGACCGCGACGCGGTGGCGCGCGGCGACGATCAGGTGGCGGGTTAGCATGGCCGGGATGCGCGTGGGAGTAGTGGGAGCCGGGTTGATGGGGGCGGGCATGATCCGCAACCTCGCTGGCGCCGGGTACGAAGTGCGGGTATATGCGCGGACCGCTTCTCGCGCTGAGGGGTTGCCCGCCATCCCAGTGGCCGATGTGGCCGCCGCGGTTGATGGGGCCAACCTGCTCCTGTTGTCGATCACCGACTCCGACGACGTCATCGAGGTCGTTGCCGCCGCTATGGCCACGCCGGTTCCGCCCCTGTTCATTGTGGATACCTCGACCATCGCCCCTGCCGCCGCTCGCGAGGCGGCCCGCATGGCGGCAGCCGGCGGGTGTGAGTACCTCGACTGCCCGGTGAGCGGTGGTCCCCCGGGTGCCGATGCGGGGACGCTCGCGGTCATGTGCGGTGGGAGCGCTGCCGGCATCGCCGCCGCAGCCCCCGTGCTCAATGCCATCGGAGACCCGGCAAAGCGCGTGCACTGCGGGCCGGTGGGGTCAGGGCTGGTGGCCAAGCTGGTCAACAATCTGCTGGTGGCCATCATCTCCGCAGGCACCGCCGAGGCACTTGGCATGGGTCAGCGCGCAGGTGTCGATCCGGCTGTACTCACCCGCGTGGTGGGGGCCGCATCGGGCGACTCGTGGCAACTTCAGAATCTGTTCCCGCGGGTGCTGCGTGGCGATCACCGGCCCGGATTCCGTGCACGCGACCTGCGCAAGGACCTTGGGCACGCCCGCGACCTCGCCGGAGGTCCGCTCGCCATCGGCGACGCCGCGTCGGCCCTGTTTGATCAAGTGGATGGCGCACTCGACTACGGCGCGGTGGCGCGCCTTCTTATGGACCTACCGGAGGCTCCGCAATGATCACCCTTTTCCAGATCACCGGCTCGTCATCATTTGCGGCACGCGCCGCGCTTGAGTGCGCGGATGCCGGGTACGACGTGGTCAACGTGCATCCAAAGCGGCGCGAGGAGGCACCGGGGTTCGCCGATGCCAACCCGCTCATGCGCGTGCCCGCCCTCTGCGAGGGCGACGTGACGATCTCCGAGACCGGCGCCGTGCTGCTGTGGATCGCAGAGCGGTTTCCCGCCGCCCACCTCTCACCGGCCCATGACACGCCGGCATTCGCGGATCACCTGCGCTGGGTGGTGTGGCTGGCCAACACGTTCCACCCGGGCTGGTGGCCGGTGATGGTCCCCCGGGCCTTCACACCGGATGAAGCCGCGTGGCCGGCGATGGAGGCCCAGGGGAGAGCGGCGATGGAACGCCACGGGGCACACGTGGAGGCATGGCTTCTGAACCACGAGTGGCTCGCGGGTGACCTTCCCGGGGTGTCCGATATCTACCTGTACATGCTCACGGGTTGGGGGAGTTATTACGACGATCTGGCGCTCGGTGGCCCCCGCCTCGCAGACCACTACGGGCGCGTGGGGATGCTTCCCGGCGTTGTCCGGGCACGTGGACTGGACGACCTCGACGAGCGTCTCATGCGCTTCCATCCCGAGTTGCGCGGCGGTCAGCCCATCTAGTCAGTCGTCATCAGCCCTGATGGATTCAGTAACCATGCGGGACTTCCAGCGCGGGAGTGATCCGCGAGTGGGCTCTGGCCGGAATCGTCGGTCGAGGATCCAGAGTCCGGCTGCGGTGATGGCATCTCCGGATAGGGCGATGGCGAGGTCCTCACCCGGCCACCCGGCGTACCTCGGGGGTCGTGTGGCCGCTGGTACCATCAGCGTCGTGAAGCGCCTCCCGCTGGCACTCGGTGTCCTCGCCGCTGTGACCATCCCGTCCGCCGCCTTGGGCGTTGGATCTCCGCCCGTCCCAGGCGGCTCCGCATGGCTGCTGGCCGACGGCGCCACGGGTGAAGTGCTCGCCGAGCACAACGCCGACACCGCGCGGCCCATGGCGAGTCTCACCAAGATGCTGGCGGCGCTTGTGGCGCTTGACAGTGGCGCCCTCGATCGGGTGGTCACGGTGCCGCCCTCGGCCGCGGCCGTGGGCGAGTCGTCGGCTGGTCTCAAGCCGGGCGAGAGGATTGTGATGCGCAATCTCCTGCGGGCGCTGCTGGTGCAGAGTGGAAACGATGCCGCCGTGGCAATTGCCACGGGAGTGGCGGGATCGGAGTCGGCGTTTGTCGACCTGATGAACGAGAAGGCGAAGGAGATGGGGCTTACGGCAACCAACTTCGCCAATCCCCATGGACTCGATGCCGCCGGCCATCAGTCATCTCCGCGTGACCTGCTCACCGTGGCAAAGGCGGTGATGAAGCAGCCGGTGCTGCGCGACATCGTCGGGCGCCGCACGATCACCATCCCAGGGCCGGACGGGCCGCGCACCCTCACGAGTGAGAACGACCTCCTGTCGATCATGCCGTCGGCAGATGGCGTGAAGACCGGGCACACCGACGGCGCAGGCTACGTGGAGGTGGCGCACGCGACGTCGCCCAGTCTCGGAGTGGGCCTCTTTGCCGTGCTGATGGGTGAGGACAGTCGCGCCCAGCGCGCCCGCGACGCGAAGGCACTCCTCGAGTGGGGCTTCTCCAACTACGCCCGTCCCACAGTTGTGGCCAAGGGCACGACTGTGGTGCGAGTACCTGTTCAGGGCGCCCCAGGGAGCGATGTGGCGCTGCACCCGGCGTCGGCTGTTATTGCCACAGTGCGTCTGGGAAAGCCGATCCGGCTGCGCATCACGGCGCCCTCAGCGATCAGCGCGCCGCTTGCGCGCGGCCAGGGGTTGGGCACTGTTGCGGTGCTCCAGGGCGACACGGTGGTGGCCAGATCGGCGCTCGTTTCACCGGTTGCTGTGGCGTCACCCGGATTTACCGATCACCTGATAGCCGCGTTTGAGGGAATAAGGTCAGTGTTCACATGATCCTCACCGTCACCCTCAACGCCGCGCTCGACCGCACGCTCAGCGTGCCAAACTTTCAGGCGGGGCGGCGTCACCGCGCAAGTGACTCGCTCACCCTGCCGGGTGGCAAGGGCGTGAACATCGCCCGTGCGCTCCGGAACCTGGGGCAGCCGGTGATCGCCACCGGACTCGCGGGCGGGCGTACTGGGACTGCGATCATCGAGCAACTGACTGCAGAGGGAATCCTCAACGACTTCGTGCGCATTGGTGATGAGTCGCGTACATCAACGGCTGTCGTTGACCCCACAGGCAATCAGCAGACCGAGATCAATGAGTACGGGCCCAGCGTGACCGATGCCGAGCTGGCGCTTCTTGGCGAGAAGCTCGGATACCTCTCGCGCGGCGCCGACATCGTGGTGCTTGCCGGGTCGCTCCCCCGCGACGTGCCAGCGGAGTACTACGCGGTGCTGGCGCAGAAACTCGCACGACCTGGTCTGCGCATCGTGGTGGACGCACCGGGGTCGGCGCTGCGCGAGGCGCTGCTGGCTGAACCATGGCTGGTGAGCCCGAACACACGCGAGGCCGAGGACGTTGTGGGCAACGAGTTCGCCGACGACGAGGACGCCGCCACTGGGGCCGCGATGCTGTGCCAAATGGGCGCGGGAAATGCGTTAGTGCACGACGAGCGCGGATGTGTGGCGAGCCTCACTGGTGACGGGGGAACCCGCACGCTGCTTGCTCGCGTGGATGCCATGACCGAGGTGGTGAGCACGGTGGGTTCCGGCGATGCGTTTCTGGCCGGTTACCTGGCCGGTGTGTACGTGGGCGCGTCCGAAGAGGATGCCCTGCGTGAGGCGGTCGCCTGCGGTGCAGCCAGCACGCAGTTGCTTGGTGCCGGTGTGCTGGCGCCCGGCGACGTAGAGGCGATTGCCCGCCAAGTGACCGTGCACGAGGTCGCAGCGGGGGCGTAAGGGGTCCCCGCATCGCATTCGGCGACCCACATCGCTATCCGGGCAGGGGTGGTAGGTTGCCTTTTCGAACGATTGACGAGAGGGGTCCCGGGTGGAAATCGAGATCGGCCGTGGCAAGCGCGGGCGCAGGGCGTATGGGCTTGACGAGATCGCAATCGTCCCGAGCCGCCGTACGCGCGATCCCGAAGATGTCGATCTCTCGTGGCAGCTGGGCCCGTACAAGATGGAGATGCCCCTGCTGGCATCGGCCATGGACGGTGTGGTCAACCCGGCCACGGCAATCGCCCTCGGAAAGCTCGGCGGTCTCGGGGTTCTGAACCTTGAGGGAATCCAGAGCAGGTACGAGGATCCCGACGCCGAGCTCGCCCGCATCGCGGAGTATCCGTCCGAGACAGCAACCCGGGGGCTGCAGGAGATCTACCGCGCCCGCGACGTGGATGTCGATCTGATGGTGCAACGCATCAAGGAGATCAAGGCCTCGGGCGTGATCACCGCCGGGTCGCTCACTCCGCAGCGCGTTCGGCAGTTCATCGGCCCGGCCCTCGAGGCCGGCCTCGACATCCTGGTGATCCAGGGCACGGTCGTGTCGGCCGAGCACGTCTCATCACTGGTCGAGCCGCTCAACCTGAAGCAGTTCATCGCCGACCTGCCAGTACCGGTCATCGTCGGAGGCTGCGCGTCGTACTCCACGGCGCTGCACCTTATGCGTACGGGTGCGGTGGGCGTGCTGGTGGGCGTGGGCCCGGGCGCTGCATGTACCACCCGTCAGGTCATCGGCGTGGGTGTTCCCCAGGCAACGGCCATTGCCGACGCCGCAGGCGCCCGCATGCAGCACGTGCTCGAGACCGGCGACTACGTCAACGTCATCGCCGATGGCGGAATGGCATACGGCGGCGACCTGGCCAAGGCTGTCGCCTGCGGCGCCGATGCCTGCATGGTGGGCTCCCCGCTGGCCAAGGCCGTAGAGGCCCCCGGCCGCGGCAGTCACTGGGGCATGGCCACGTTCCACCCGGAGTTGCCGCGCGGCACCCGGGTGCGTACGAAGACCATCGGCACACTTCAGGAGATCCTCCTGGGCCCGGCACACGAGAACGACGGTTCGCTCAACCTCATCGGCGGGCTGCGAAATGCGCTCGCCACATGCGGGTACGAGTCGATCCAGAGCTTCCAGAAGTGCGAGGTCATGGTCGCGCCTGCGCTCAAGACCGAGGGCAAGAAGTTGCAGCAGGCGCAGTCCGTCGGCATGGGCTGAGGATGGCGTTCGCACTCGCCCCCGAACTGGTCGATCAGGCCCGCGGGGGCATTCTGGTCGTTGACTTCGGCGCCCAGTACAGCCAGCTCATCGCACGCCGCGTGCGCGAATGCCGTGTGTTCTCGGCCATCGTGCCCCACGACGTCGATCCGGACGAGGTGGTCCGCATCGCGCCCGGTGGTCTCATCCTGTCGGGTGGACCGGCGTCGGTGTACGAGGATGGTGCGCCCTCGCTTGACCCGAGGCTATTGAACCTGGGCATCCCGGTTCTCGGCATCTGTTACGGCATGCAGTCGATGGCGCAGGCGCTTGGCGGCGTGGTGACCAACAGTGGCACGGGCGAGTTCGGGCGCACGGAGATCCGCGTGCATTCACGAGCCGGCCTCTTCCGCGATCTGCCCGTGGATACCTGCTGGATGAGCCACCGCGACGCGGTCACGTCGGCACCCGAGGGCTTCACCGTAACGGCCGAGACCCCCGGTGCTCCCGTCGCCGCGATGGAGGATCCGGCGAACCGTCGCTTTGGCGTGCAGTTCCACCCCGAGGTCGTGCACACGCCCTTCGGCACCGATTTGCTCAAGGGCTTCCTGTTTGATGCCTGCGACCTGACACCCACGTGGACCCCCGCGAACGTTATTGACGACCAGGTGGCGCGCATTCGCGAACAGGTCGGTGACCAGCGCGCCATGTGCGGTCTGTCGGGCGGGGTGGACAGCGCGGTGGCCGCGTTGCTGGTGCACCGCGCCATCGGCGACCGCCTCACCTGTGTATTTGTGGACCACGGCATGCTGCGCATGAACGAGGGCACGCAGGTGGAGGAGGCCTTCGGCAAGCACTTCAACGTGCCATTGATCCACGTGCGCGCCGAAGAGGCATTCCTTGCGGGGCTCAAGGGGGTGACCGACCCCGAGGAGAAGCGCAAGTTCATCGGCGGTGAGTTCATCCGCACCTTCGATCAGGAGGCGGCGAAGCTCGGCCACGAGAAGTTCCTCGTGCAGGGCACGCTCTACAGCGACGTCATCGAGTCGGGGGGCGGCACCAACGCGGCCGTCATCAAGAGCCATCACAATGTGGGCGGCCTGCCCGATGACATGGACATGGCGCTGGTGGAGCCGCTTCGCCAATTGTTCAAGGACGAGGTGCGCCTGGTGGGCGAGGAACTCGGTCTGCCGGAGCGCATGGTGTGGCGCCAGCCATTCCCGGGCCCCGGACTCGCCATCCGCATCATCGGCGAGGTCACGGCCGAGCGGCTGGAGATCCTGCGCCATGCCGACTTCGTGCTGCAGGAGGAGATCCGTCTCGCCGGTCTCTACCGGGACCTGTGGCAGTCATTTGCCGTGCTGCCCGCCATCCGCTCGGTGGGCGTGCAGGGTGACAGCCGCACCTATGCGTATCCCATTGTCATCCGCGCGGTCACGTCAGACGACGCCATGACCGCCGACTGGGCTCGACTGCCGCATGACCTGCTTGAGAAGATCTCGAGCCGCATCATCAATGAGGTGCAGGGAGTGAACCGGGTGGTGCTCGACATCACGAGCAAGCCCCCCGGAACCATCGAGTGGGAGTGACCCCGGGCTGAGATGCCCGCGGGTCGTGTGGCTAGGAGGCGGTGCGCTCCGTACGGGCCACGATCTGGTCGCCCCGGCGCTCGATGCGGATCTCGCCTTGATCGCCCGACTCGAGGAACTCGGCGATCTCGGTGACCCCGCGGTCGCCCAGGATGTGGACGATGCGGTCGATCGACACCTTGGCGTGGTCCTCGCTCCGCATGTTCTCCTGACGCAGTGCATCACGATCAGTGCGGGCGGTGTGGTGCCAGCAGAAGGGGCTTGTCATGAACGGGGTCTGCACGCAGCGACGACCGTGGGCCGCGACTGCCTTGCAACCGTTTATGGCGGGAAAGCGCTCCTTCATCCTCAATCCTTTTCGTGTCTGTGGTGCTCCACAGGGGTGTATTAGGAGATAAATGTGACACAGCCCGCCAGCATCTGCGGATTTAACGGGACGGCAATTCACTATGTGAGACAAGTGAGAACGATTCCCCACGGTCCGCGGTTGCAGCATGCCCCTTCCTCCCCTAGGATCCCGCGTCGTTCTGGGTGGTGTGGACACCGCCTGCCTATGCATTGGAGGACCGTGCCAACCGCTCACCCCACGAAGTCGACCATGAGTGCCAAGCCAGGCGAAGTTGATCGCCGCTGGTACATCGTGGACGCCGAGGGTCAGAACCTGGGCCGTCTCGCCGCGACCATCGCGGAGACGCTGCGCGGCAAGCGCTCGCCGTCCTTCACCCCGCACGTTGACTGCGGCGATTTTGTCGTCGTCACCAACGCCGGAAAGATTACGGTCACCGGTCAGAAGCTCGACCAGAAGCGCTACTGGCGCCACTCGGGCTACCCCGGTGGTATCCGCAGCCGCACGCTCCGCGAGCAGCTCGACCGCCGTCCGGAAGAGGTCATCCGCATGGCCGTCCGCGGCATGCTCCCCAAGAACTCTCTTGGCCGGAAGCAGCTTTTGAAGATGAAGGTGTACGCCGGTTCCGAGCATCCCCATGAGGCGCAGTCGCCCGAGCCGCTCCGGCTCGAGAGGAAGGTCATCGTATGAGCACCGCCCAGGTCCGCATTCAGGCAACCGGCAAGCGTAAGACCTCGGTCGCCCGCATCATCCTCGAGTCGGGCGATGGCACCATCACGTGCAACGGTCGCCCGATTGAGGACTTCTTCGGTCGCAAGGTGCTCGTGACGGCCGCCAAGTCACCGCTCGTCGCCGCAGGCGTCGAGGGCCAGTTCTCGGTGAGGGCTCGCCTCGATGGCGGCGGCATCTCGGGTCAGGCCGGCGCGCTGCGTCACGCCGTGGCCCGTGCTCTGGTGGAGATGGATGAGAACCTTCGCCCCGAGCTCAAGCGTGAGGGCTTCCTCACGCGTGACGCTCGCGAGAAGGAGCGCAAGAAGGCGGGCCTCAAGGGCGCTCGTAAGCGTCCCCAGTTCTCGAAGCGCTGAGCGGGGAGGCGCGGCCGGCCCGGAGGCTCTTCGGGACGGACGGCGTCAGGGGGGTCGCGAATGCCGACCTCACGCCGGAACTTGCACTGGCGATCGGGCGGGCCCTTGGCCTGTCGATCGCTGGCTCCGGAGCGGTATTGGTGGGGCGCGACACACGTCGGAGTGGCCCGATGCTCGAGGCTGCACTCGCAGCGGGGATCGCGTCTGCGGGCACCGATGTCGTGCTGGGCGGTGTGCTGCCCACGCCTGCCGTGGCGGAGCTGGTGGCAGCCGATCCGGACTTCGGGGCCGGCGTCGTCATCAGCGCCTCGCACAACCCATTCCCCGATAACGGCATCAAGCTGTTCGGGCCTGACGGGTTCAAACTTCCCGACACCGCCGAGGCGGCGCTTGAGCAGCGCATTGACGACGCCGGAGGCGACCGGCCCACGGCGGGCGGCATCGGCGAGATCCGCCACTGGGCCGATGCGGCTGCGACGTACCGGGCTCACATGGTGGCGCGGACCGGTACCCGGTTCGATGGGGTCCACGTGGTTATCGACTGCGCCAACGGCGCCACGGTGACGACGGCAGAGGCCGTGCTCACCGACCTTGGTGCCGATGTTCGGGTGATCGGTGCCGACCCTGATGGGGTTAACATCAACGTGGGCTGCGGATCAACCGACCTGTCGGCCCTGCAGGCGGCGGTGACTGGGCACGGCGCGTCACTTGGGATCGCTTTCGATGGCGACGGCGACCGCATGCTGGCTGTTGACGCCGCGGGCGCCGTGGTGGATGGCGATCAGATCCTCGCCACGCTTGCCATCTGGTTGCAGGGGCGCGGCGAGTTGCCGGGGCCCGCGGTGGTCACCACCACCATGACCAACCTCGGATTCCGGCGCGCGATGGCCGACAGCGGTATCGACGTGCGCTGGACCGACGTGGGCGACCGCTACGTGCTGGAGGACATGCGCGCGAATGATCTGGTGCTGGGTGGTGAGCAGAGCGGGCACCTCATCCACCTGCCCAGCGGACCGACCGGCGACGGCCTGGGTGCCGCCATCCTGCTGCTCTCGGCGCTGGCGGAGCGCGACCTCACCCTTGCCGACGCAGCATCGGTGATGCAGCGCATGCCACAGCGCCTCGTGAGCATCCGGGTGGAGCGCAAGGGAGATCTGGCCGATGCCACCGGGGTCTGGGATCTGGTGCATACGCATGAGTCCGACCTCGGAAGCGACGGACGCATTGTGCTTCGGGCGTCGGGTACCGAACCGCTCGTGCGCGTAATGGTGGAGGCACCGACGTCCGAGCAGTGCGACAGGATCGCCGACGAGATCGCGGACGCTGCGGGGCGTGCGCTTGGCCTGATCGAGGGGGGTCACTGACATGTGCGGCATTATCGGATACGTCGGGTCGCGCCCCTGCGAGGAGTTGATCCTCGAGGGCCTTGAGCGCCTGGAATACCGCGGATACGATTCGGCAGGCATCGTCCTTCTCGAGGATGGCGGCTTCCGCACAATTCGCGCGGTGGGCAATCTCGCCGAGTTGCGGAAGGCGGCGGGGCAGATCACGTCGACCGCCACTACGGGGATGGGGCACACGCGCTGGGCCACACACGGCCGGGTGACCGAAGCCAATGCACACCCGCATGCCGACGCGAGCGGCCGCATCAGCGTGGTGATGAACGGCATCATCGAGAACTACGCCCGCCTGCGCAGCGCACTGCAGGACGATGGCGTCGTCTTCTCCAGCGAGACCGACGCCGAGGTCATCCCGCACCTGATCGCCCGCCACTATGAGGGTGATCTGGTGGCCGCGGTGCGCACGGTGATCGGGGAGATCGAGGGCCACTTCGCATTCGTCGCGGCAAGTGCCGATGAGCCGCATCGCCTTGTTGCCGCCCGTCGTGAGTGCCCCATGGTGCTTGGTGTGGGCGAGGGTGAGCGGTTTATCGCATCGGCGATCCCGGCGTTCCTCCCGGAGACCCGCGACACGCTGATGGTGGAGTCGGGCGAGATCGTGGTGGTAGAGGCCGACTCGGTCGTCATCTACGACGGCGACCGGGTGATCGCCCGTGAGGTTTCGGCCGTGGACTGGGACGCCGACGCTGCCGAGAAGGGCGGCTTTGACACCTTCATGCTCAAGGAGATCCACGAGCAGGCCGACGCCCTCAGCGACACAATCGGCGATCGTCTGGCGCGCGACGGCACCGTCACACTCGACGGACTGGGTCTGGATGACGCGACGCTGGCTCGCGTGGAGCGCATCCACGTCGTGGCGTGCGGTACCTCATTCCACGCCGGGCTGGTGGGTCGGTACCTGATCGAGGACTGGGCGCACATTCCCGTGCACGTTGAGGTGGCGAGTGAATACCGCTACCGCACGTGCCTGGCGGGTCCTGGCGATCTCGTTATCGGCATCACCCAGAGCGGCGAGACCGCCGACACCCTCGCCGCCATGCGCGTGGCGCGTGAACGCGGTGCCCATGTGGTGGCGCTCACCAACATCATGGGCTCGCAGGCCGTGCGCGACTCCGATGGGGTGCTGTATACGCGCGCCGGGCTCGAGATCGGTGTTGCCGCCACCAAGACCCACCTCGCCCAGGTCATGGCCCTCGCGCTGCTGGCGCTGAAGCTTGGCCAGGTACGCCACACGCTCACCGCATCCGGCGCCGCCGACCTGGGCGAGGATCTGCGACGTCTTCCGGGCCTCGTGTCGGGATACCTCAACTCGCCGGCGTCTGCCCATGCCATGGAAGTCGGCAAGAAGTACGCGGACCGTCCGTTCTTCCTGTATCTCGGGCGCCATGTGGGCATGCCGGTGTCGTACGAGGGCGCACTGAAGTTGAAGGAGATCTCGTACGTGCCCACCGAGGCCTACCCGGCTGGCGAAATGAAGCATGGCCCCATCGCGCTGTTGGAGGAGGGGTCGCCTGTCGTGGTCGTGGCCACCGACGGGCACGTGTTCGACAAGGTCGTGTCGAACATCCAGGAGGTACGGGCACGCGGTGCAGAGGTCATCGCGGTGGCGACCGAGGGAAATGACGAGATCGGCCAGCATGCTGATGACGTGATGTTCGTTCCGCGTACCCCGCCCCTGTTGTCGTCGGTGCTGGCGGTCATCCCGCTGCAGCTGTTCGCCTACGCAGTGGCCCGTGCACGCGGCCTCAACGTTGACCAGCCGCGCAACCTGGCCAAGACCGTCACGGTGGAGTGAGGCACGGGTGAGCGAGGTCGTCGGCGTGGGGATCGATCTGATCGAGATCGATCGCGTTGCAGCCGTGCTTGCGCGCCAGCCCAGGTTCGCGGAGCGCTGTTTCACCGATGCCGAGCGCGCCTACTGCATGTCGCGCAAGTTCCCCCCGCAGCACTTCGCTGCGCGGTTCGCGGCCAAGGAGGCCGTGGGCAAGGCACTCGGTATCGGAATGACCAGGTGGCATGAGGCTGAGGTAATACGGGGGAGGGGCGCCCCAACGGCGATCCTCACGGGGCGCTGCCTGCGCCGTGCGTCGGATCTCGGCGTGGTCGAAGTGCTGCTCTCGTTGACGCATTCGCGCGGGATGGCCGCTGCGGTGGCCGTGCTGCGCGGGGCGTAGCGCCGGGGCAATAGAATGCGTGGCGTGCCGATCGCCCGCGCCCACGGACCCGTGCCGCTTCCCGGTGCACGTCCGCTCTTCAACTCCGCCGCACTCCGCGAGGCCGATGCGCGGGCGATCGCCGGTGGGATCTCCGGCGACGCGCTCATGGAGCGCGCAGGATTTCTGGCTGCCCGGGAGATCCTCGAGTCGTACCCCGCCGGTTCGCGTGCCCTTGTGCTTGTCGGCCCCGGTAATAACGGTGGCGATGGAATGGTGGTTGCGCGGTACCTGGCTGAGTCGGGTTGGGATGTGTGCGTGGCGCTTGCCGGAGGGCGTCGCCCGGGCACTCCCGATGCGCTCGCCATGACCGAACGGGCGGAGGCGGCCGGCATGGTTCTCGTTGAGGCCGATCCGGCAGCCATCGCAGCCGGTGATGCCATCGTCATTGATGCACTGCTCGGAACCGGCACGGCCGGTGCACCACATGGTGCGATCGCTGATGTCGTGGATGCCGTGGTCGCATCGGGTGCCCCTGTCATTGCGTTGGACGTCCCCACTGGCGTGGACGCGGATACCGGCACCGTGCAGGGCGCGGCCGTCACCGCGGAGCTCACGATCACCTTTGGGGGCGACATGCCGGGGCTCCGCGTGGCCCCCGGGCGCACTCATGCCGGGCGGGTCGTGGTGGTGGACATCGGTGTGCCACGGGACATCCGCTGCAGTGAGGCCGCATGGCTGGTGGGAGACGACGCGGTGCGGGCAATCCCGCGGCGTGCCGCCGGGGATGACAAGTACGCAGCGGGTGGTGTGCTCATCGTGGCGGGTGCGCCGGGGCTCAGCGGTGCCGCCCGCCTGGCAACGCGTGCGGCGCTGCGTGCGGGAGCCGGAATCGTAATCGCCTGTGTCCCGCCGTCGGTACGTGCCGAGGTGTCGGCGTGGACGCCTGAGGTGATGGTGATGCAGGCGGGTTCGGATGACGCGGGGCTCGGAACCGACGCGCGCACCGAGATCGATCACCAGATCGCACGGGTGGCAGCGGTGGGCGTCGGCCCCGGGCTCGGGCGTGAGGAGCGCACAACACAACTCGTCAGGTCGCTGGTGAACGACGTGGACCGGGCGATGGTTATCGATGCGGATGGCCTCTGGCACCTCGGGGAGGACCTCGCCGTGCTGAAGACCCGTTCCGCGGCCACTGTCATCACGCCCCATGCCGGAGAGGCCGCGCGCCTTCTCGGTATCGAGCGTGCAGAGGTGGAGGCCGGGCGTCTTGCCGCCGCCGCTGCACTGGCGGAGCGGTCGGGGCAGGTTGTGCTGCTGAAGGGCCCCGGCACCATCATCGCGTCGCCGGGCGAGGTGCCGATCGTGTTGGAGGGCGGTACCCCTGTGCTCGCCACTGCGGGATCCGGCGATGTACTTACGGGCATCATCACTGCACTCCTCGCACGCGGAATGAATGGACGCGATGCCG
The DNA here is from genome assembly GCA_945876305.1 of Bifidobacterium breve. Classification (GTDB taxonomy): domain Bacteria; phylum Actinomycetota; class Thermoleophilia; order Miltoncostaeales; family Miltoncostaeaceae; genus SYFI01. Next base: position 1,119 of record CAMCOB010000005.1, on the reverse strand, counting down.
CGGCGGCGGGGGCGGTGCTCCACGCCCGGGCAGGGGTTCTGGCAGGGCGTGGGGAAGGCACCATTGCCAGCGACATCATCGAATCACTTCCGGAGGCGCACGCCACATGAGCGACGCCCGCTCCAGCGCATACATCGACCTCGACGCGGTGCGGCACAACGCCGTGACGCTCGACCGCGCGGCAGGTAAGGCGGGCCTCATGGCCGTGGTGAAGGCCGACGCCTACGGGCACGGCGCGATTGCGTGCGCCCGGGCGGCGCTCGCCGGTGGAGCGATGGCACTCGCTGTGGCGAGCGTCGAAGAAGCTGAGGAGCTGCGCCTCGCCGGACTCGATGACGTCACGATCCTCATCATGAGCCCGCTCACAGAGCCGGCGGGGCTGCGGGCGCTCGGGCAGCGATGTGAGGTGGCCATCAGCGATCACCAGGCGCTCGCGCGCCTGATGGCCGCTGCGGCCCCCGATGCCGATGTGCGCGTACACGTGGAGGTGGACACCGGAATGGGGCGCCTTGGCGTACCCGTTGACGAGGCGCTGGCGCTTGCCGACGCTGCGAAGGTGGCGGGCGCCCATGTGGTGGGCCTGATGACCCACTTCGCCACGGCGGATGTGACCGACGGGCCCGACGCCGGGTTCATGCGCGAGCAGTTGGTGCGGTTCCGGGCGCTCGCGCCCACCTTCCGCGATCGCTTTCCGGGCATCACCGTGCACGCAGCCAACAGCGCAGGCACGCTGCGCGACCCCGATGCCTGCTTTGACATGGTGCGCTGCGGCATCGCCCTCTACGGATGTTCGCCATCGGGCGGCGATCCGGTCACCGACGACCTCATCCCGGTCATGTCCTGGAGATCGCGGCTGTCGCTGGTGAAGCACTTCAGCTCGCGCGAGAGCGTTGGGTATGGACGCACATGGCGCGCAGCCCGCGGCACCTGGGTGGGCACCATTCCCGTGGGGTACGCCGATGGCTTTGCCCGTGACCTCTCAAACTGTGGTGAGGTTCTTGTGGGTGGTCGGCGGGTTCCGATCATCGGCACTGTCTCGATGGACCTCATCACCGTGGATCTTGGTCCAGAGGCCACCGAGCGCGGCGGGGAGGAGGTGGTGATCATCGGCTCGCAGGG
>CAMCOB010000004.1 GCA_945876305.1 Bifidobacterium breve | reverse complement strand
TGCAGGGTGCTGGCGCTCGGCGTCATCCCCCCTGCGGCGCTGGTGCAGCTCGGCACTCATTTCGCCACCGATAAGGATGGTGAGCCCTGTGAGATAGAGAAACACCAGGTAGATGACCACCACACCCAGGCTGCCGTAGACGCGGTTGTACGAGCCGAAGTTATCGACGTACAGGCGAAAGAGGTTGGCCACGATCAGCCACCCGGCCACTCCCACCACCGCGCCCGGCACCACCTCGCGCCACCGCACGCCATCCTCGTTGGGGGCGAACCGGTACAGCAGTACCAGGAACACCCAGAAGATGAGTGCCGCCGTCACAGCGACGAGTAGCTGGGCGGTGACCTCGCCGAGTCCAGCGGCGTTCACCTGGTCGAACACCCACGTGATGACCACCGGGCCAAGCACCGCCATGATCGTGGTGAGGGCAAATACCACCGCGGTGATAGCCGCAAGCCCGAGCGCCCGGGCCTTTCCGTGCACCCACGGGCGGTGCGCCCGCCCCAGGGCGTCGTCGAGCCCGTCGGTGATCGACCCGGTGACATTGCCGGCAAGCCACAGGCCGGCGATCAGTCCGATTGCCAGGAAGATGGCCGACTGGGAGGTGCTGGCCGATGCGGCCTGCAGAAGGCTGTCGAGAAAGTCGGCGACCTGGTCGGGGATAGTGCCCCGTGTGCGGTCGATCAGCTCGGCGTAGTCGGATGGGCTTGCGATGAGCCCGAGCACCGATACCAGCACGAACATAAATGGGATGGATGCCAGAAAGGCCACGTAGGCGAACTGACTGGCACGGGCCATCTGCCCATGACGGGCCACCCGTGCGGTCACGGCAACCGTAAGAGCCCACAGCGCCCGCAGGCCACTGGACACCCGGCCGGCCACCGACGGACCTACCGCGACTGCGACAGCAGTACGGCCAGGTCGGCGTACGACAGGCCGTTGGACTGCTCGGGGAGGCCCAGATCGTGGTCGAGCGCGGTCGCCAGGGCCCGGGCGCGCGATAGCACCGCGTCATGCACGGGCTGCCCGGGGGCGGCATCGGCGATGCGCTTGGCCTCGTTGCGCAGCTGGTTCAGATCGGCCGCGGGTGAGTTGAACACCGGCTTCTCGGCCGGGGTCCATGTGGGTGCATCGGTGAGTGCTTCATTCTCGGTAGTCACGCGCCCTACCTTATCGCGCGCCGGGGGGTCAGGCGTCATCCCTCGGGCTCGGTGCCGGACGGGGCGCGGCCAGCTCCATCAGGGCCGTCTGGCTCGCGAACGCCGCGATGCCCTCATCAGGGTGGCGCCGCGCCCATACCCCATCCGGCTGCAGCACCCATGCATTGGCGGTGTCGGCCAGCATCAGGTCGATCAGTGCCACCATCTCATCGGCCAGCACCGGGTCCTGTAGGGGTGTGATGAGCTCAACCCGGTCATCGAGATTGCGTGCCATGACGTCGGCCGACCCCATGAGCACACGGCGCTCATCACCACTGTCGAACGCCAGGATGCGCGAGTGCTCGAGGAAGCTCCCCACCACCGAGGTGACGCGGATGTTCTCACTCACCCCCGGGATTCCGGGCAGGAATCCACAGATACCGCGCACAAGCACCTCGATGGGCACGCCGGCCTGTGACGCACGAAACAGCGCGCGGATGATGGGGCCATCGATGAACGAGTTGAGTTTGAGCCGGATATGACCGGGGTATCCGTCGGCCTGCCGGGCGGTCACATGGTCGATGTCCTCGATAATGCGGTCGCGCAAGTGTTCTGGGGCCACCAGCGTGGTGCGGTACTCAGGCGCGTGCGAGAAGCCGGTGAGGTAGTTGAAGAGGTCGGCAACATCATCCACCACCTCCTCGCGACAGGTGAAGAGCCCGATATCGGTGTAGAGACGCGCGGTGGTCGGGTGATAGTTGCCCGTACCGATATGTGCGTAACGGCGAAGGCGGTTGCCCTCACGGCGTACAACCAGGCACAACTTCGCGTGAGTCTTGAGCCCGGGCAGGCCGTACACCACGTGCACACCCGCACGCTCAAGTGCCTTGGCCCAGCGGATGTTGCGCTCCTCGTCGAAGCGGGCCTTGAGCTCCACCAGACACACGGTGCCCTTGCCACGCTCGGCAGCACGGATGAGTGCCGGCACGATGGGCGTGTCACCCGATGTGCGATACAGGGTCTGCTCGATGGTGACCACATCCGGGTCTTCCGACGCCTCACGCACGAATCGTGCGACGCTCGCCTCGAATGAGTCGTACGGATGGTGCACCAGGATGTCGCCGCGGCGGATCTCGGCAAACATGTCGCCCTGCTCATCGCTACCCATCAGGCGGGCGGGCTCGCGCGGCTCCCACGGTGTGTCCTTCAGATCCGGTCGGTCGATACCCGCGATCTGCCAAAGGCACGTGAGGTCGAGCAGGCTCGCGACGGGATACACGTCGCGGTCGCCAATGCCGATGCCGGCCTTGATCTCCTCAAGCAGGGTCTGACTGCTGTCTGCCTCTACTTCAAGGCGCACCGGGCCGCCGAACCGACGACGGCTGAGCTCGTGCTCCACCGCATTGAGCAGGTCGTCGGCCTCGTCGCTGATCGAGAAGTCGGCGTCGCGCGTGACGCGGAAGAACACGCGGCGGCGGATCTCCATGCCCGGGAAGAGTTTGTCGAGATGCGCGCCGATGACCTGCTCCACCGGTACAAGGGTCTCACCGGCCCGGACCAACCGGGGAATCATGTTGGGCACCTTGATCCGCGCGAACCGCGACTCACCCGTGCGGGGATCGTGCACGTCCATACCAAGATTGAGTGCCAGCCCGCTGATGTACGGAAATGGCAGGCCCGGCCCCACTGCCAGCGGAATGAGGATGGGTGCCATCTCGCGCTCAAACCGGCGGTCGAGGTCGGCCCGATCATCGGCGGGCAGATCGTTCAGATTGGCGATGACGATTCCCTCGCGCGCGAGGGCGGGGCGCACGTCATCACGCCAACACGCCGACTGGCGGGCGCTCATCACGAGCACGCGTTCGCGGATCCCCGCGAGCACCGCCTCGCGCGGCAGCTGATCGGGCGTGGATGATGGACGTCCGGCCTCGATGGCATCCAGCACGCTTGCCACGCGCACCATGAAGAACTCATCGAGATTGCTCGAGAAGATCGCGAGAAACTTGCAGCGCTCGAGGAGCGGCTGCGATGGATCCTCGGCAAGCTCGAGCACGCGCGCGTTGAAGTCGAGCCACGAGAGTTCGCGATTGACATAGAGGCCCGGATCCGTGAGGTCCCGTGCCTGTGCGCTGGTTGTCGCCATCAGGTGATCATCGCCCATTTCGCTGGGCCGATCCAGCGGGTGTTGCTATCCGGCCACCTGCGCCTGCAGGTGGTACGTGGGTCGCACCAGCCGCGTGGCACCAGCCAGACGCACCTCGAGCACATAATTGCCCGCCTGTACGGCCGTGTACTTCAGATTCTCGGTACTGCCCGGGTTCACCGCACCCACCGCCAGCCACTGGCGCGCGAACACCGCGCCACCGCGGTACACCGGGGAGCCCGGCCGCCAGAGGTACATATCCACGTCGGCCCTGTTCGACACCACCGCCTCGGCCGTGAGTGTCTGCCCGGCATTCAGGTGCACAACTGCACCATCGCGTACGTCTGACCAGGTGCGAAGCCGACCATACCGCTCGCCCTGAAACTGTCCTTTGGCAATGAGTGCGGGGAGAATCCGAGCATTTGGCGGATCGTCATCGGGCTCGGCGGAGTCATTGACCGGGGTCTTCGCACGAAGCGCCCGCACCAGATCCACCACGCCGGTACCGCGCGCGCGATCGGTGCCGCTGTTGACTGGCCGAGGGGATCCCATAATGAGCTCAGTCACCTGCGACGGGCTCAACGTGGGACGGGCTGCCAGCAGGCGGGCGGCAACGCCACTGACAATGGCGGCGGCCATTGAGGTGCCGGTGCGACTCTCAAACCGTGCGCCGCCGGTGGCGCCGTTGTTGCCGCTCGAGGAGATGTCCTGCCCGGGGGCCGCAATGGCCACCTGAAGGCCCTGGGTCGACTCCGCGAGGGGCTGTCCGGCATTGTCAATCGCGCCCACGGCCAGCACGTGGCGGTACGCGCCCGGGTACTCCTTGGCCGTGCCACCGGTGTTGCCCGACGATGCCACCACCAGCACGCCGGCGCGGGTGGCGTCGTTGATGGCGTCCTGCTCAATCTTCGAGAAGCCCGCGCCCTGCACGCTGAGGTTGATGACCTTGGCGTTGCGCGACACCGCGTACCGGATACCCGCCGCCAACGCCTGCGCGGAGGTCTGCCCCTGGCCATCGGCGATCTGCACCGGAAGTATCGACACCCCGGGGTTCGTGGCAGTACCCGACGCCACGGTGGCGATGATGCCTGCCACATGCGTGCCGTGGCCCTCGGTATCCACCAGCGCGTTGCCGCCGGTGACGAACGTGGTGGCCAATGCGGTGTTGAGACGGCCTTGGAGGCCAGCGGCCGTGGACGTCACGCCGGTGTCGAGCACGGCCACGATGGGCACGTTGACCGGGGCGGGCGAGGCGACCCAGTGAATGGCTCGCAGATAGGGCTGCGCGGTGAGTGCGGCGGTGTCGGGATCGACCTGCATGGGTCCGAACCGGTGGGCCGGTCGGGGGCTGACAGGCGCGACCAGTGCGGGGGGGGTCGCGTGCATTGCCATCACTTCTTCCTCGCGAACGCGACGAACACCAAGCCCGCCACCAGCACGATGCCGGCAATGACCGCCACGAGAATCCCAAAGCCGATCACCAGAGGAATGGCAATGAGAATCGCCTGGGCGCCGCCCACGATCACCAGCGCGTCGCGCCCGATACCCGGGCCAACGCGTCCGATCATTCCTGCACAGGCGGCCAGCACCACGGCGGCGGCGAGGATGACCCAGAGAAGCGACGGGCGGAGCACCAGAAGTACCACGGCCTCCACGGCCGCGAGCAGCACTGCAATCAGCAAACGTCGGCCCAGAATGGCGCGGTGCCAGCGGGCCCCCTGCCCGGGAGGTTCCTCGTCAATGATCAGTTGGAATTCGGACACATCCGCGAGGCTAACAGCGACCGGGCCGCCGCTGGTCGCGGCATGGCATGTCGCAACAGGTCCTGCACCAGCACAGGCTTGACTACTGCGGGTTACTATCACTCCCATGCGAATCGCAATCGTTCTCGGGGCACTCGTACTGACCGCCGCACCCACCCTCGCGGCGAACACGCCAATGCCCACGGATCCCATGCCATCGAAGGCCGATCAGCAGGCCGCGGTGCAGCGCGTGGCAGCAGTGGGGGTGCCCATCTACCGGGCCGGCAACCAGAAGCGCTACGTGGCGCTCACGTTCGATGACGGTCCGGGACCCGGCACCGACACGGTGATGGACGAGATGCGCAGATACGGGTTCCACGCCACGTTCTTCACCAACGGCAAGAACTTCGCCACATGGCCGGAGACGCTGAAGCGCGCGGCGCGTGATCACTCGCTGGGAGATCACACATGGTCGCACCATCACATGCCCGGCCTGCCGGTGCCGCAGCAGATCTCGCAGGTGGCCACGAGCGTGGCCGCGTCGGAACGCATCACGGGCACGCCGGTGATGCTCTTTCGCTCCCCGTACGGCGCCAGCACAGGTGCGGTGCAGAACTGGCTCACTCAGAAGCGGATGCTGCAAGTGATGTGGACCCAGGATTCACGCGATTCGCTGGGTGCTCCATGGACTGAGATCCTCCGCCGCAGCGAGCAGTTCATCACCCCGGGTTCCATCATCCTGCTGCACGAGAACCGTGGCCAGACCGCCAAGGCGGTCAACCGCCTGCTGCCCGAGATCCGTCGCCGGGGGTTCAAGGCCGTCACCGTGCCCGAACTGCTCGCGCTCAACCCGCCCGATCTGGCGCAGGTGCGAAGCGATGCCGGTGCGCGCGCCGGTACGCGCACAGTGCGCCAGTAGCCGTACCCCGAGGCAGGCCCACCCCGCCCCAGCTCCGCCGCATCACGAATATCCCACATGCACCCAATTGGACGGGGCTCGGGAGCGGCCGTGACTAGGCTGCCCGGTATGACCGAAACACCCGAACAGTCCGGCGGCCTCTCGCGTAAGCGCTTCCTGCAGGCAGGCGCCGTCACCGCTGGGTCGCTCTATCTGGGCGCCGCCGCGTCCGGGGCCCTCGCGAAGACCTCGAGCGCCACCACGGCTCCGGCGCCCAGCGGCAATCCGGCGGACATGAACATGATCATCTTCATGACCGACCAGGAGCGGTATATCCAGCACTTCCCCCCGGCCTGGTCCGAAAAGAACCTGCCGGGGCTCACGATGCTCCAGAAGAACGGCCTCACGTTCACCAACGCCACCACGAATGCATGCATGTGCTCACCGGCGCGCTCCACCTTCTTCTCGGGTCGCTTCCCCGCACAGACAGGTGTGAAGTACACGCTCGAGACCGACATGTACGGGGCCAATTACCCGCAGGTTGACCTGCCCTTCCCGTCGGCCGCCGCAGCTCAGTCGGTTGGCCAGACCGAGGCGAATCCGCTCCCCAACATCGCGCAGGTCATGGCGGATGCGGGCTACTACACCGTGTACAAGGGCAAGTGGCACTGCAGCAAGTACCCGCCCGCCAGTGCACCCGCAGATGCCAACACGCGCAACGCGATGTATCCGCCGCAGCCCACCACAGAGCCCGTGGATATGTTGCTGCCGTTCGGGTGGTACCGCTGGAACCCGGAAGACGCTGGCGCAGACCAGTCGATTCCCCAGATGGGTGCCGGCCTTGCGGCCAACGACGATCGCTACATGGCGTCGGTGGGCGACTACACCGAGGGCACCGAGGGCGTGCTGCAGTTCATCAAGGCCTGGCCCACCATCAGGCAGAGCCTGCCGGCGAACCAGCAGAAGTTCTGCCTGATCGTCTCGATCGTCAACCCGCACGACGTGCTCGGCTACCCGAAGAACTACGCCGCAGCCGGCTTCTCAAACCAGGACCTGCAGGGCGATATCGGTCTTCCAGCCACATGGGACGAGGACCTCAGCACCAAGCCGCGCGCGCAGGAGTTGTTCCTGAAGCTCTTCCAGCTGTCGGGTCGCATCACCAAGCGGTCGCAGCGCCTGCGCTACCTCAACTTCTACGGGAACCTCATGAAGTCGAGCGATGCGCACCTGCTCGACATGCTGGCGGCACTCAAGTCGGTGAGCCTGGTTGCCGGTGGTCCGTCGGTGTATGAGCAGTCGCTCATCATCCGCACGGCCGACCATGGCGAGATGGGGCTGGCCCACGGCGGCCTGCGCCAGAAGAACTTCAACATGTACGACGAGTCGCTGCGCATTCCGCTCGTGTACTCGAACCCGGGCCTCTTCCCGAAGCCACGCACGAGCAGTGCGCTGGTGTCGCACGTGGACATGGTGCCGACCCTCGCAAGCCTTGTCGGGGCGACGCAGGTGGCCACGTCCGGCGTCGACTACTCCGGCATTGTCCTGGGCAAGAAGAAGGCCGTACAGGACTACGTGCTCTTCACGTACGACGACTTTCAGGCTGGCCAGAACCAGGGCCCGTACATCCCGGCCCCGCAGCACATCGTGGGTATCCGCGAAGCCCACTGGAAGTTTGCCAAGTACTACTCGGTGGCCCCGGATGTGGCGCCACCTGAGTTTGAGATGTACTGCCTGCAAAAGGACCCTCTGGAGACGACGAACTTGGCGTACCGCGGCTACACACGCACGCCCGAGGAGCAGCGGCAGTTCGTACGCCTGCTCGCAAAGCTGAACAAGGTGCAGGCCGAGCGCCTCCAGCCGCTGCCCAGCACGATCGAGCCCCCTATGCCCGCTCCCGCGTTCCGAAGCGGTGTGGCATGAGGCTGCGCTCGATTATCCGAACGGGCCTCGTGGCCCTGCTGGCAATGATGGGCATCTGGACCGCGGGCACCGCATCAGCCGCACCTGCGACTGCTTCCGTCGGGGTTCACATCGCAGGCAAGACCCACCTCGATACCGTCATCAGTCCCACGGTGCTGCAGGACGTCGGCACGGTCAAGGGCAGCCCCATCGGCAGTGGTGACATCACACTGGTGTACACGCTGTCGCCGCCCACCGGCATTGCCAAGACGACGTTCACGATCACCAACGCCAATGGCACGGTGACCGGCAACTGCGTCTCCAGGTACAGCGTCACGCGCCTGCACATCACGTTCACCGGTGCAGGCCAGATCACCGGGGGGACGGGGTCATACGCAGGCATCAAGGGGAGGATGCTGCAGTTCGCAGCCATTCACTCGATCACCGGCAAGAAGGAGGCCGTGTCGTTGCGCGGCCGCGCAACGAAGCCAGCCTGACGCCGCATGACTGAGGGACACCCCCCTCACGGGGGGGGTCCCCACCCCGGCATCGTCTACCGGACCAACCTGGAGGCTCCAGACAGACGGTCCAGCCCGGGTCTAGTCCGCCCCGGGGAATCGTGCGCGCAGCACGCGGGCACCGGGTGCCTCGTTGATCATCTGCTCGGCGATTGCATCGGCCTCTGCAGCCGTGGCAGACACCCCGCAGAACGCCGACCCGCTTCCACAGAGCAGCGCCGGTGATGCACCCGCGCGTTCAAGGGCGTCACTGAGAAGGGCAAGATCGGGTGCCAGTGTGCGCGCCGCTGGCCACAGGTCATTGCGGCACCAGCCCCCGAGACCCGCAGCATGCGGTGGGGGTGCGCCGGCGGTATCCGCCTCAGGTGCGGGCAGGGCATCGAATGCCGCGTACACCGCAGCCGTGGACAGGCCTACCCCGGGCGCGACGATGACGCACTCGAACGCCGGGGCCGATGCGGGCTCCAGCATCTCACCGCGTCCGGTGGCCCACTGCGCACCGCCGCGGATGAAGAACGGCACGTCCGACCCCACGGCCGCGGCGGCGCGCTCGAGGCGTTCGGGGGCGAGACCCAGACCCAGCAGTTCGTTGGCGCCGCGAAGAACGGCCGCGGCGTCGCTTGAGCCACCACCCACCCCGGCCTGAGACGGCAGCACCTTGTCGATATCCACCGCGAGCGGCGGGAGCGGTTCCCCCACCTCGGCCTCAAGCGCGTCGAGGGCCACCCACGCGAGGTTTGCCGGGCCGTCGATGCCCGGGCAGCGAACCGCTCGCTCCGCGGCCCGGGTGACCGTCACGCGATCCGCGGGGCCGTCGAGGGCCACCATGAGCGAACGAAGGGGGTGATATCCATCGGCGCGTACCGGCCCCACCAGGAGGCGCAGGTTCACCTTCGGTGGGGCGAACACCGTAATGCTCATGCGCCGGTCCATGCGATTTCGCGCGCGAGGTCGGGGTACGCAGACGGTGGAAGATCCTCCGGGCGGGCGGTCTCGGCGATACCCATGCGTACGAGCGCCTCGCGCACGGCGGCACGGTCGGCGCCAGCCTGCCCCAGGGAGTTTGCGAGGGTCTTCCGGCGCACCGCAAATGCGGCGCGTACCAGTGACCGCACCCCGGCCGATGGCGCGGGGCCTGTGCGCCTGAGGGCAATCAGCGCCGAGTCAACGCGGGGGCGGGGTGAGAACACCTCGCGGCCCACCTTGCGGCGGCCAGCCGGCTCGGCGGCCAACTGAATGGTGACCGACGGTCCGCCGTACATGCGCGATCCGGGAGCAGCGAGCCAGCGGTCGGCAACCTCGGATTGCGTCATGAGCGCCCACATCCCCACCTGGGGCAACTGGGCGATGGTCTCCACCAGCACGGGGGTGGCCACGTGGTAGGGCAGGTTGCTCACGACCCGGGTTGGTGCGGGGTCGAGCGCCGTCAGGTCCACCTTCATGCAGTCGCCCCAGATCACCCGCACGTCGCCAACGCCCGTGGTGGTCTCAGTGAGCGGGGGCTCCATGCGGCGGTCACACTCAATGGCGTGCACCGTGCGCGCGGTGCGGGCGAGCGCGGCGGTGAGTGTTCCAAGCCCCGGCCCGATCTCGAGCACCACGTCGTCGGGGCCCACCTCGGCCATACGAATTGCCAGATCGACCAGATTCTCGTCCAGCAGGAAGTGCTGGCCAAGATCGGTATCGGGCCGGATTCCGTGGCGCTCCATCAGGCGCTGCGTGCCGACGCGATCCGGGGAGCCGCTCACCAGCCGAAGATTCGCGCGGCGTTGGCCGTGGTGACCGCGTCGAGGTGCTCGATTCCCACACCCCGCAGCGCGGCGACGCCTTCGAGTGTGTGGGCCACGAATGCTGGCTGGTTGCGCTTGCCACGCATGGGCACGGGGGCCAGGTAGGGCGCGTCGGTCTCCACCAGTAACTGGGCCTCGGGGATACGCGGTGCGGCCTCGCGCAGCGCAGTGTTCTTCGGGAAGGTCACCGGCCCCGCCAAGCTCATCATCCAGCCCCTGTCAGCGGCCTCATCGAGGTACTCAGGAATCGAAAAACAGTGGAGGATGATCTGCGAAGTACCGGCCTCACGCAGGATGACCATGGTGTCGTCGGCCGCGTCGCGCGTGTGGATGACTAGCGGCATGTCCAGATCGGCTGCGATCTCGCATTGCGCGCGAAAGGCCCGGATGGCGTCATCGGGCGTGGAGCGGTCATGGAAGTAGTCGAGCCCGCACTCGCCGATAGCCACCACGCGATCATGCTGGGCCAGGTCGCGGATCCAATCGACATCCGAATCGCGCCAGTTGCCCTTGCCGGCATCCACCGGGTGCACCCCCACAGCAGCCCATACTTCGGGATGCGCGTCGGCAAGGGCCACCGCGTGCTCAGACGACTCACGGCCGCAGCCGATGGTGACCATGCGTGTGACCCCGGCATCCAACGCGGCCGCGATGAGATCGGGCACGGTGTCGTCGCAGGACGCCAGGTGGCAATGCGAATCGACTATGTCGTCGGCTCCTGTACCTCGATGCGTGGAAACAGCGGGTCGCCCGGGGCCACCACTGCCTTCGGCGTGCCGCCATTCCACGTTGCGGTGTTCAGGGATACCCGGTCCGCGGGCTCGCCCAGCGCCACCAGCACCTTCTCGCACGATCCGGGGATGACCGGCCACAGCAGGATGGCCGCCACGCGCAGGCCCGCGATCAGGCTGAACAGCACCTGGTCGAGCGCGGCGGCGTTGGCGTCATCTTTGGCCAGCACCCACGGCTCACGCTCTTCCACCAGGCGGTTGAGCCGGCGGATCCATACCCACGCCGCCTCGACCGCACCGGTGATGTCGTCTTTCGCGAATTGCGCACACACGGCGTCGCGGGCACCATCACACTCGGCGGCCAGGTCGGCGTCGCCACCAGGGTTCGCGGGCACCACGCCATCGCGGTAGCGCTCCACCATCTTTGCCGAGCGCGAGAGCAGATTGCCGAAATCGTTGGCCAGTTCGCTGGTGTAGCGCTGGTGGAAGCCCTCGTCGGTGAACGTGCCGTCGTCACCGAATCGGATCTCGCGCGCCAGGTAGTAGCGCAGCGCATCGAGGCCGTAGCGCTCGATGTACGGAAATGGATCGACGATGTTGCCCGTGGTCTTCGACAGGCGCTCGCCGCCCTTGAGGATGTACCCGTGCACGAACAGACGGTCGGGCAGCGCGAGGTCGGCGCTCATCAGCAGTGCGGGCCAGATAACGGCGTGGAACTTGAGGATGTCCTTGGCCATCAGCTGCACCGTGGGAGGCCAGAAGCGGTCCAGCAGGTCCTCGGCGGGCCGCGCGTAGGTGAGGGCCGTGTAGTAATTGAAGAGGGCATCCACCCACACGTACACGGTGTGCGTGGGATCCCACGGCACCGTGACGCCCCACTCCACCTGAGCGCGGCTCATCGAGAGATCGTCAAGCCCCATCTCCACCATGCTGCGCGCCTCGTTCATGCGCGACTTCGGGCGCACGAACTGCGGCACCGCCTCGTACTGCGCAAGCAGGCGCTCCTGATACGCCGACAGACGGAAAAACCAGTTCTCCTCCTCAATCCACTCCACCGGGCGCTGGTGCGTGGGGCACTGCTGCCCTTCCGCCAGATCGCCCTCGTTGTAGAAGGCCTCGCATGAGGTGCAGTACCAGCCGCCGTAGCTGCCCTTGTAGATGTCACCCTTGTCGTGCATGCGCTGGATGAGCTCCTGCACCACGGCCTTGTGCTGATCATCGGTGGTCCGGATAAAGAAATCGTTGGTAGCCCCGAGTACCGCGCCCAGGGCCCGAAACCGGCCCGACAGTTCATCGGCGTGCTCACGCGGGGTGCGCCCCAGGGCCTCGGCGGCCTGAGCGATCTTGGCGCCGTGCTCGTCGGTGCCCGTGAGGAAAAACACATCGTCCCCCAGCTGCCGGTGGTGGCGGGCGATGACGTCGGCCATGATCGTGGTGTACGCATGCCCCACGTGGGGGTCGGCGTTCACGTAATAGATCGGCGTGGTGATGAAGAACGAATCGGACACGGAGGCAGCAGGATAGCGGCGGCGAGCCCATCCCCGGCGCACGTCCTCGCCACAGTCACGGCAGTGGCTGCGCGTCTGCACGCCGCGGGCATCACATGGCGCCTCGCCGGCAGTGCCGGTCGGTTGCTGCTCGGGGCCCCCGTCCGCCCCGGCGACGTAGACGTGGAGGTGGCTGGGTGCGACGCCATTGCGGCGGCGAATGCCCTTGGCCTGCCCATCCCAGGGCCCACGCATGGTGGAGGCTGGTCGTCACACCGCAGCGAGGGAATGGTGGAGGGAGTGACCGTGGATCTCTCAGCCGGACTCGAGGTGCGGGGGCCGGGTGGGGTGCTGCGGGCCGAAGATGCCGCAACGGTGGACGCACACTTTGGCAGTGGCTGGGTGCAAGTGGTTGCCCCCGGCGAGTCGGTGGCACGGGCCGTGGTGGCGGGCGATGTCGCGCGTGAGCAGAGGGCCCGAGCACAACTGCCCGCCGATGCGGTGGCGGCCCTCGCCTACGCGGAGTCGCGCATTGCCGCGGCGGCAAGCGCCGCGCGATAGGCGGCGTTCCGAGGCGCCGCCCCCAGCGTGGCCACCACATCAGCCGCCCGGGCCGGGCTCATTCCGGCCTCGATCATGGGCATGAGCGCTGCGGCGAGGGCGTCCTCGTCGAGCGGCGGCGGCTCGGATGGTGGTGCGATGACCACAGCCACCTCGCCGCGCAGCGGATCGGTGATGCGCTCGGCCAGCGCCGCCGCCGTTCCGCGAATGATCTCCTCGTGCATCTTCGTGAGCTCACGGCACACCGCCACCTGACGATCGGGGTCGTGATCGGCCAGCGCACGCATGAGCGCCGCCACCCGCTTGGGCCCTTCAAACACCACCACCGGCTCGCCCCAGGTATCGATTCGGGCGATGAATGCGGCCAACTCACCCGCCTTTCGCGGGGCGAAGCCGGCGAATGCATACCCCGTGCCCGTCGAAAGGCCCGATGCCACCAGCGCGGTCTCCACCGCACCAGCGCCCGGAATGACCGTGACCGGGATGTCGGCCTGCACCGCGGCGGCCACCACACGTGCCCCGGGATCGCTGACCCCGGGCATGCCGGCATCGCTCACCAGCACCACCGTGGCGCCCTCATTCATGCGACGCACCAGGTCGGCCGCGCGCGACGCCTCGTTGTGCTCGTGCGTGGGCACCATTGGGGCGTCTGAGCCAGCGTGACGCAGCAGCACGGCGGTGCGTCGAGTGTCCTCGCAGGCCACTACATCGGCGTCGCGCAGTGCGGCGGCGGCGCGGGGCGACAGATCATCGAGCGTGCCAATGGGTGTGGCCACCACCACGAGTGATCCGCTCATATGGCGTCCGCCGCCAGGATTCCCGCACCAACCATGCCTGCCTCATGACCAAAGCTGGCCCGCACAACCTCGGCGCGGCGTGTGGGCGGCAGCGCCCGGGCGAGGTACTCCTTACGGGCCGGCCCCAAAATCACTTCCCCGGCATCCGACACGCCGCCACCGATCACGACCACGTCGGGGTCGAATGCGTTGCAGAGCGACGCCACGCCCACGCCCAGCCAGCGGCCGGCGCCGGCGAACACCTGAAGGGCGTCGGAGTCGCCATCCCGTGCCAGTGCAAGGCCCGAGCGCGAATCGAGCTTGCCAACTGCATGCAGGGCCCCCAGGGCGGTGTTGGGGTTGACCGCGGCAAAGGCCCGCAGATCGCGCGTAATCGCGGTGCCGCTGCACATGGTCTCCAGGCAGCCGTGGCCCGGACAGTCACCCTGACACGGAGGACCATCCCCGTCGACGCAGATGTGCCCCAGTTCGGCACCATGTCCGCGACCGCCACGAAATATCTGGCCGCCGATCACGATGCCGCCGCCCACGCCTGTGCCGAGCGTGAGCAACAGGGCGGTCTGCGACCCCTCGGCGGCTCCCATGCGGTGTTCGGCAAGAAGCGCCAGGTTCGCATCATTGTCGAGCACAACGGGCAGGCCCGTGCGTGTCTCAAGAGGCCCTGCGGCATCGAAATCAACCATTCCGGTGTGCACGGAGTGGGCCACGCGGCCAGTGACGGCGTCAATCGTGGCGGGCAACCCCACGCCGATTGCGGTGATCGGCGCGGTTGAGTCGGACCCCAGATCGGCACACAGGGCGGCAATCGCGTCCACGATCTCGATTCCCCCATGGGGAGTGGGAATGACCACTGATCGCTCGACGCCGAGGTCGGTGCCAAGGCGCCCGGCCGCAATCTTGGTGCCACCCACGTCAATGCCGATGACGGCCATTCATACCCTCCGGGAACCGGGAACGCTGGCGGCGAAGGTACCATCGCAGGCCGATGCCGCCCCACACCAAGCCATACCGCCGCTTCAAAGCGCGAGGCGCTGGCAAATCCTCAGAGGGGCTTGACGGCCTGAAGTCCCTCACTGAGGGTGCTGCCGCAGCTGAGCGCCCCGACCCTGTTCCGTTGTCCGATCCGCCAAAACCGCCCCGCAAGTGGTGGTCATTTCGCGGCATGGGCGTGTGGGGCTGGACCTGGCGGGTGGGCGTGGTGGTGGTGCTCGGGCTCGTGGCGTGGGGGGTCTTCGGATTTCTGGCGATTCACGGCGCCGTCGATCAGGCGAACAACCGCATCACCGCAAGTGCGAGACAGGCCCTCACGCCCGGGGCGGCCATGCTATCGAGCCCGCAGAACACGCTCATCATCGGATCGGATGCACGTCCGGGCGAGACCCGAAGCCGCGCCGACACGATCATGATCATGCGCACCGATCCAGGCGCGGGCAAGGTGAAGTGGCTGTCAATCCCCCGTGACTTCCGCGTGACTCTTCCGGGACAGGGTGCCGACAAGATCAACGCCGCGTACTACCTCGGAGGGCAGAAGGGCATCATCACGGCGGTGCGCGACCTCACGGGCCTGCCCATCCACCACATCGTCACCGTCAACTTCAACGGCGTGAAAAAGATGGTGGACGATATCGGCGGAATTACGGTGACCAATCCCACGGCGCTCTCCAACTGCAAGTACACGGGGGGCACCACGGTGAGCTTTCCCGCGGGCCAGATCGATCTGAACGGCGACGAGGCCCTCAAGTTCGTGCGCGTGCGGAAGTGCGACGACGACTTTCACCGGGCCGCCCGCCAGCAGGCATTCGTGACCGGCGTGAAGGGCAAGATGGCGTCGCTCACCACCATCCCGTTCTCCCCCTGGAATGGGGGCGGGGTCATCCGGGCGATCGGCACCGATATGGGGACGACCGACCTGATGAAGCTCGGCTGGCTTCAGTGGCGCCTTACGTCGGACCCGGCCGACCGCGTCGTGCTGGCCGGTATCCCCCGCTACGTCAACGGTATTTCATACGTGGTGGGCGAACCGAACATGGATGAGCAGCAGATCGCTGATTTTGTCCGACGCTAGGTAAAGCGGGCGCGGATACTGCGCTTTGTATGCGGTGCCATCCGCGGGAGCCACGAGACCTTGGCGCGGCGGGCCATAAGTGGCGGGAGGTGACGGGACACGGGCTGCCCCCGCAGCCCGTGTCCCGCGCGGGGATTACGGGGATCACGCGAGACGGTGATCACCTCCGGTGGCGGCTTCGGCGTGTCCACGATGGTCGAAGACACGTGATCCCATAACGACCATGCACATGGAGTGGTAGCGGGTCAGCGGTGCGCCGTGGTCAAACGGTCGCACCGACGACACGGCGGATGCGGACGGGAGGAGATCACGCAGCGAGCGCGACGCCCGAGACCCTGCGAGCGCGACGCCCGAGTCGCTCGAGATCGGCATCCCCAAGCGAACCCGACCGCACGGCGGTGGCCATGGCCGACCACGCCAACCACGCCTCAGCCGCCTCAAAGTCGACTCTCACTGCGCGCGAGAGGCGTTTGAGCACCGCCTCGATTTCATCCAACACGTCACGACGCACGTCATCCATCGGTTCCCTCCTGGGTTGCGAACTGGATCACGGTTAACGTACGAACCCACCAGTGCCCGTGGGTTAAGTTGGCGAAACACCACGGTCAATGGCGGTCAGATGTGACGTTCCTGCAGCGTCAATGCCGCCGGAAGTGCGCCAGTGGGCGCTAAAGGGCGTCGTAACACCGAGGCACATGACAACGGGCACCTCCGTAAGGTCAATCAGTCGCGAGGCAGGGCATATGCTCCTCGGGATGCCTTCACGCCCCACACCCTGACGACGGAGATCGCAGTGACCCGCTCAGTTCGTGTCGGCATCAACGGGTTCGGCCGTATCGGGCGGCTTTCGCTGCGCGCAGCATTTGACTGGCCGGAGTTGGAGTTCGTCCATATCAACGAGGCGAATGGTGACGCCTCGGTATCCGCGCACCTTCTGGAGTTCGACTCGGTTCATGGCCGCTGGCACCGCGATATCAGGGCCGACGACGACCACGTCATAATCGACGGACGCGTGCTGACCCACTCGTCACACACGGACCCCGCGGACATTCCGTGGAGCGAGCACGGCGTGGAGATCGTGCTTGAGGCGTCCGGGAAGTTCCGCACCATGGCCAACCTGCAGCCGCACTTCGACCGCGGCGCGTCCAAGGTTGTGGTGGCGGCGCCAGTCAACGACTCGGCGGCGCTGAATGTGGTGATCGGTGTCAACGATGCGCTGTATGACGCACACCTGCACAACGTGGTGACCGCGGCATCCTGCACGACCAACTGCCTCGCCCCAGTGGTCAGGGTGATTCACGAGGGCATTGGAATCAGACATGGCGCCATCACCACGCTGCATGACCTCACCAACACGCAGTCAGTCCTCGACACCCCCCATAAGGATCTGCGCCGGGCACGCGCCAGCAGCATTTCGCTCATCCCCACCAGCACCGGGTCGGCGACCGCAATCGGCCTTATCTTCCCCGAGCTGCAGGGCCGGCTGAATGGTGTCGCGGTGCGGGTGCCGCTGGCTAATGCATCGCTCACCGACTGCGTATTCGAGGTGGAGCGCGTCACCGCCGTTGACGAGGTGAACGATCTGCTGCGCGCTGCCGCGGAGGGGCCGCTCGCAGGCATTCTCGGCTTCGAAGAACGGCCGCTCGTGAGCATCGACTACAAGGACGACCCCCGCTCGTCGATCATTGACGCGCAGTCCACGATGGTTGTCAACGGGACCCAGGTGAAGGTGCTTGCCTGGTACGACAACGAGTGGGGCTATGCCAACCGGTACGCCGAACTGGCCCGCATGCTGGCCAGCCACCTCGCCGGCTGAGGCCTGAACATGGGCGCGGATGGCACCACCAGTGACCTCCGCACGTACGCCTATGTGACGGCCGCGTACTGGGCGGACACCATCACCGACGGCGCCGTCCGGGTGCTCGTCCTTTTCTACTTTTACCAGTTGGGATATAGCCCCCTGCAGGTGGCGAGCCTCTTCCTCTTCTACGAGATCTTCGGTGTCATCACCAATCTCTTCGGAGGGTGGATCGCAGCGCGATGGGGCCTCAAGTCAACCCTCGTCGGGGGACTCTCCCTGCAGATCGGCGCACTGCTCATGCTTGGGCTTGCCCCGTCGGCGTGGTTCGTGGTGCCATACGTGATGGTGTCGCAGGCAGTGAGCGGGGTGGCCAAGGATCTCACGAAAATGAGCTCAAAGAGCGCCGTGAAGATGATCGTGCCCTCCGGCGCGTCGGATGTGCTTTTCAAGTGGGTGGCCGTGCTGACGGGCTCGAAAAACGCGCTGAAGGGCGTGGGTTTCTTCCTCGGCGGCCTGATGCTTTCCACCATCGGTTTCCGGCCGGCGCTCATCATCCTGTCGGTGTTCGTGGGCGCGGCACTCATCATGGTGCTCGTTGCGGTTCACGGCAGCCTCGGCCAGGGCAGTGCGAAGGCCCGCTTCACGCAGATGTTCTCCAACACGCGGGCGGTCAACCTGCTGTCTGCCGCACGTGTCTTCCTGTTCGCATCACGCGACGTGTGGTTCGTGGTGGGCCTGCCTGTGTACCTGCGGAGCGTGCTCGGGTGGACCTTCTGGGAGGTGGGCGGCTTCATGGCCATCTGGGTCATCGGGTACGGCATCGTGCAGAGTGCGTCGCCCCGGCTGCTCAAGAGGCGCAGTGGACATGTGCCGACAGGCCGTACCGCTGCGCTCCTCGCCCTCGGGTTGGCCATCCTGCCCGCGGGCATCGCCGTGGCGCTCCGCCTGAACTTTGACCCCGCCACCGTGCTGGTGGTGGGCCTCGTCATATTCGGGGTCGTCTTCGCCCTCAACTCGGCCGTGCATTCATTCCTTATCCTGCACTACGCCGACGGCGACAAAGTGGCGATGAACGTGGGCTTCTATTACATGGCCAACGCCTTCGGGCGACTCGCCGGCACCATCCTGTCGGGGCTCCTGTATGAGTGGCAGGGACTTGAGGCGTGCCTGTGGGCATCGGCCATCATGGTCGTGGCAGCCGGCCTTATCTCACTGGCACTCCCCGGATCACCGCGACATGCGATCCCGGTGGGAGCGCCGACATCCTGATCACTCAGGCGCGCGCCCTGCGGTCAGGCCTTGTCGAGCCCCACGGTCTTGCCACTGCTCTTTGACGCGGAGTCGCCGCCGGACGTTGCCGGTGCCGCCGTGGAATCGCTCCCCGACTTCTTCTCGCCACCGGATGAGTCGCCGGCGCTGCCACCGCCTACGGGACGCGTCTTGGTGCCGTAGTCGGTGTTGTGAAAGCCCGATCCCTTGAAGTGGATCGCGGGGGCGTGGAGCACGCGCTCGGACTTCGCGCCGCACTCCTCGCACTTCTTCAGCGGCGTGTCGGACATGCTCTGGAACACCTCGAAACGGTGTCCCTTTACGCAGCTGTAGTCGTAGACCGGCACGGACTCTCCTGATGGGCGGTAAGCGTGGAGGAGTATAGACCGGGCGGTGTGTCTTGGCACTCGAACGCTCGGTGTGCCAACCGCGGGGCATCCTCGGGGGGCGCTGCTACCCTCGATGACCATGTGGACGCCGACGGGGAAACCCGTGACGAACCGCGAACAGGGTCTCTCGTGACCAGCGCGCACGATCCCGTGACCCATCGCAGCGACGATTCGACCCCGATGACCAAGTCCCGGACGATTCGTCGCGTGGTGCTGGCCGAAGCAGCCGTGCTGATTGGGGCCACCGCGATTGCCGGGCGCCACCCCCGTGCCGCGCTCGCCGCCATCGCGGCGGGATCGATGGCGGGCTGGGCGACATTCCGGCCGGGATCCCCCATCTACGGCCCCGTGCCATCCCACGGCCCCACCGATGCCCCATTCGCAGCGCTCACATTTGACGACGGGCCTGGGCCATCCACCCCTGCCATCCTCGATGCGTTGCGCGATGAGGGGGTGCGCGCGACCTTCTTCATCCTTGGACGCCAGGCGGCCCGCCACCCTGAGATGGTGCGGCGTATCCGCGATGAGGGGCATCAGATCGGCAGCCATGGCTACGACCACGGCATCCTCGTGTGGCGCGGCCCAGGCTACGTGCGACGGCAGATCGACCGCACGGCCGATGCAATTACCGCGGCGGCGGGCCCGGGTGCGCTCTCCCCCATCTTCCGCGCACCCCACGGATTTCGCGGGCCCACCACATGGGCCGCTGTCAGGTCTGCCGGGTACCGCCTGATGGGGTGGAGCAAGGGCGTGTTCGACTCGGCCAACCCCGGTGCCGATGTGGTGGTCCAGCGGTCCACCGCTGCGTTGACGCGTGGCTGCATTCTGTTGCTGCATGACGCAGATGGCTGGGCGCCTGATGCCCCGCGCGACGATACCGCGGCCGCCATCCCCGGCATCTGCGCGGCAGCTCGCGATCAGGGTCTGGAACTGGTGACGCTCGACGAGCTCGGCGTCTGACGTGAGCACCGACACCCCCTCACCCAGGCGGCGCCACATGCCCAAATGGGGATGGCATGCAATCCGGCTCACGGCAATCATCACCGTGGTGCTGCTGGTGCTCTGGCGCGTGGACTGGTCGGCCATCCTCTCGGCCTTCCGGCTCGACAACCTCTGGCTGCTGGTCATCGCCGTGCTGGCCAACTTCGCGTCGGTGCTGCTGAAGGGCCTGGCGTGGAAGGGCGTGGTGGATGGCCTGCCGAGCCTCAAGAAGAAAACGCGCTACCTCGACCTGCTGAGCCCGCTCATGGTGGGATTCCTCTTCAACACGATTTTGGCCGCACGCGTGGGCGAGATCGCCAAGGTGCTGCTGGCCAAGCGCCGGCTCAACCGGACAGGCGAGGATCTCTCCACCACGGTGCTGCTTGGCACCGTGGTGGTGGAGAACATCATCACCACGGTCGCGTGGGTGTTCCTGGTGATCCTCATCGGGCTCTTCCTGCCGCTGCCCTCATATGCCTGGGTGATCACCGCAGTGCTCGGTGTCATCTGTCTGGTGGTGCTGGTGGTGGCCATGCTGCAGCGCCCCGGCACCCAGGTGCCCGATTGGCTTTCCACCGGAAACATCTGGCACCGGGCCATGCGCGCACTGCGCCGCCTGTGGGCTGCAGTGCACGAGAGCCACGTCGGCCTTCGCGACCCCCGCCACATGGCATCGGTCGCCATCCCCAGCTTCGGTACCTGGCTTGCCCAGTGGGCCGGCATCTACGCCACCCTCGGCGCCTTCGGCCTTGGGTATGTGGGCTGGGGCGGCGCGGGCCTGCTGCTGGTCACCATCACACTTGCCCAGTCATTTCCGATCCTCCCCGGAAACCTCGTGGTGTTCCAGGCTGCGGCCGTTGTGCCCCTCACCGCCTCATACGGCGTGAGTGCCGCCGATGCACTGGCGTTCTCCATCGTCCTTCAGGCCACCGAGATGGCCGTGGGCGTCGCCGTGGGCTTTATCTTCCTGCTCATCGAGGGCGTGGGCTTTAAGCAATTGCGCGCCGACGCCGAGCGGGAGGAGCACGACCTCGAAGACCCGGTGGTGCCTCACGGAGAGGCTCCCGGCGGCGCGTAGCCCGGCTGCGGGGCCCCGGCGCACCCAGCGGGGGCGCACATTTCGCCAGCGCACCGGGGCCATGACGCATAGTTCCATCAGAACGTGCGCCTGTGGTTACGCCCGTGACGCACTGGGCCACTGGCAACGACGCCAGTTGCCCAGCGGAACAGCTGGTTCCTAGCCGAAGCGGCCGGTGACGTACGCCTCGGTCCGGGAGTGCTTGGGGTTTCCGAACACGTCACGTGTCAGCCCCGTCTCGATAAGGCAGCCGGGCTCGCCCTCATTCTCGATGGTGATAAACCCGGTGTAGTCCGATACGCGAGCAGCCTGCTGCATGTTATGGGTCACGATGATGACGGTGACCCGGTCCTTGAGCTCGCGGATGAGGTCCTCGATACGCAGTGTTGACTGCGGGTCGAGCGCGGAGCACGGCTCGTCCATAAGCAGCACGTCGGGCTCCACGGCGAGGGCGCGAGCGATGCACAGACGCTGCTGCTGACCGCCCGACAGGCCGCCGGCCGGGGCAGTGAGGCGGTTTTTGACCTCGTCCCACAGGCCGGCGCCACGGAGCGTGCGCTCCACAACATCATCCCGCTCGGCCTTGCCACCCTTCACCCGATTGAACTTCGGGCCCGCCCAGATGTTGTCGGCGATCGATTTGGTGGGAAATGGGTTGGGGCGCTGGAACACCATGCCCACCGCACGCCGCACGGCCACCGGGTCGGCGTCCTTGCCGTACACGTCCTGGTCGTGCAGCAGCACGGTGCCCTCTGCGCGGGCGCCGGGCACGAGCTCGTGCATACGGTTGAGCGAGCGCAGAAAGGTCGATTTTCCGCAGCCGGATGGCCCGATAAGGGCCGTTACCGTGTTCGCCGGAAATGCGAGCGAGATGTCTTCGACGACCTTGTGCGACCCGAAGTAGCACGACAGGTCGCGGGTGCGCATCGGGTGCACCAGCGACGGGTCGTTGGGATCGGCGAGGGCGCTGGTGGCCGGAGCCTCCGACGCCAGGGTCGCATTGCCCACAGGCATGGATGACCGCGCCGGGGCTCCTCGTGCCTCAAGCTGCGGCTCGGCCACTGCCTCGTCGCTTCCGCTGCTGTGTGGGTCCGTCATCGTACCTCCAGCGTTCGTGAGCGGCGGGATATCAACGCTCCGCCAATGTTCAGGATGAAGATGATTGCGACAAGAACCAGGGCTGCACCCCATGCAAGTTGCAGCGATGCCGGCGTGGCCACCTGAATCGTTCGCTGATAAATGAGTTGCGGGATGGCGGAGATCGGTTCGTTGAGAGCGGTCGAGAAGAACTGATTACCGAGCGAGGTGAACAGAAGCGGGGCCGTCTCGCCCGATGCTCGTGCCACACCCAGCAGCACGCCAGTGATGATGCCCGGCAGCGCCGCCGGGATGACAATGGCGAGGGTCGTGCGCCACTTCGGCGCGCCCAGCGCCATGGCGGCTTCTTTCTGCGCCTGCGGCACCAATTGCAGCACCTCGTCAGATGCCCGCACCACCACTGGGAACATGATGATGGCGAGCGCGATGCCACCCGCCCAGGCCGAGAAGTGCCCCATCACGATCACCACGCCCAGATACACGATGAGCCCCACCACAATGGACGGCACCCCCAAGAGGATGTCCACCACAAAGCCCACGGCGGAGCCGATCTTTCCGCTGATGGTGCCCGGTCGGGCGACATCGCGGATGAAGAGCGCGGTGAGGATCCCGAGCGGCGCTGCAATGAGTGTGGCGATGCCCATAAGGATGAGCGTGCCCACGAGCGCGTTTGAGATACCCCCCGCGTAACTCGATGGATCGGTGGGTGGCAGTTCGGTGAAGAACGATCCGGAGATGGCGGGTAGCCCCAGGCGCACCATCTCCCAGATCACCAGAATGAGCGGCACCATGCCGAAGGCAAGGCTGAACCACACGACCCCTTCCCCAAGACGCGACCGCACGCGGCGCGAACGCGAGAGTGATGCAGATCCGCTGATCGTGGCTGGCTCGCGGCGCGGAGGGGGCGGCGGCGGGGCGCCAGCAGCCAGGGGCGGCGATGCCTGCACGTTCTTCGGCGCGCGGCGGGGAAAGAGCCCGACGATTCCGGTCACAGCGCGTGACACGAGGCCACCCTTGCGCGCGGCCCCGCCCTCGTGGCGGCGCACCAAGAGCCGCGCCAGAGCATTGATGCCAAAGGCGAGCACAAACAGCACCACAGCGAGGGCGGTGAGTGCCGACAGCTGGAGCCCCGATGCCTCACCGGTCTGCAGGGCGATGATCGACGCGAGGGTCGACCCCGGCCCCACAAGGGACGTGAATATGCCGGGACTATTGCCAAGCAGCAGAGCGATGGCGATTGTCTCGCCCACCGCACGGCCCAGACCCAGCGCCGACGCCCCCACGATTCCCGAGCGGGCCCACGGCAGCATTGAGTTGCGCACCATCTCCCAGCGAGTGGCGCCCAGCGCATAGGCGGCCTCCTGCTGATCACGGGGCACGGTTAGCAGCACCTCGCGGATGATGGCCGTGATGATCGGCAGCACCATAACGGCCAGCACAAGCGCAGAGATGAGATACGAGCCCGAGGTGATGGGCCCCTCAAACGGGTGCCACCCAAAGATGTTGAGTCCGCCGAAGGTGGTCGACAGCCACTCGAGCGCAGGCTTGAGGAATGGCACCAGCACGGTGAGGCCCCAGAGACCGAAGATGACCGACGGCACGGCTGCAAGCAGGTTGATCATGGCGCCGATGGGGCCGCGCAGCTTCTTGGGCAGCAGCACCACCGTGGCAAGCGCGATACCGATGGCAGCCGGCACGGCAATCATGAGCGCCAGGATGGACGTCATCAGGGTGCCGTAGATAAACGGCAGGGCTCCGAAGATGGGAGCACCGCTCACCGGGGTGGGCAACCACTGATCGCCCGTCAGGAACCCCCACACCCCGAAGGTGGACCACACCTCGCCGGTCTGGGCAACGGTGTTCCAGATGAGGTACCCCACAAAGACCACCGCAATGACGGCAGCGCCTACCGCAAGGCCCGTATAGGTACGGTCGGCCGCGATGCTGGACCCGGTACGCCGTAGCGGTGATGGGAGCTGTCGGGCGAGTGCCTCGTCGGGAGGCGCAGGCGGAGGCGGTGGCGTCATGTCCCCGGGTTCGATGGTGAGTGGTTGACCGCCAGCAATGGTGCCCGACGGCATGTGAACTTGATGTGAAACGCACGGGGGCACCGGATGCATGTGCAACCGGTGCCCCCGGGAACTGCAGGGATCAACTCAACGAGTTGACTAGCCCAGGTTCGACAGCGTCTTGTTGGCGCCAGTGCGCAGCGCACCCGAGAGTGCCACGAAGCCGAGGCTCTCCAGCTTGCTCTGAGCGGGCTTGCCCAGGAAGTACGACAGCACCTGAGAGACCTCACCGTTGTTCGGCATGCCAGCACGCACCAGAATGAACGTGGTGGTGGTGATGGGGTACGCGTTCGAGTTCGGCGACGCGGTGAAGTCGATCTTGAGGTCGCCAGCCTTGATCTTGGCGGTCTGCGCAGCCGTGGGCGTACCGCCGAGCTGAATCGACTTGGTCGACGGGATCACAAACTGCATCACGCGGCCCTTGCCCTTGACGATGCGGTTGTGGCCAATGGCGGCAACGTTGGTCGTCAGGCCGGCGCGCATGGCGTCGCCCAGGTCGACGTAGCCGATGGAGTTGTTGTTGGTGTTGATGCAGTTGGCCACACCGGCGTTGCCGGATGCCGACTGCTTGAGGGGAGCCGTCCAGGCAGGAGTCTGGTTCTGGCCACCCGCGCTCACCTTCGCCTTGTAGGAAGCGCTCACCTTGGACAGGAAGTTGCTGAAGTTGCCCGAGGTGCCCGAGGCGTCACTGCGCACGCACACCGTGATGGGTGCGGCCGGGAACGCGATGCCCTTGTTGATCTTGGTGATCTTGGGGTCGTTCCACGCAGTAATGGCACCCGAGAAGATGTCGCCGAGAGTCGAGCCGTCAAACTTGACCTTGTTGCCGGTGACACCCGAGATGTTCAGGGGGATGGCGATGGCGCCCAAGAGCGTGGGGACGTAGGTGACATTGGCACCACCGTAGGTGGCGACCTGTGCGTCGGTCATGATGACGTCTGAACCGGCGAAGTTGACGGTCTTGGCGGCGAGGGCCTTGATGCCTGACCCGGAGCCAACGCCCGTGTACGAGCAGAGGCCGGAGTCGGAGCACCAGGTCTGGTAGGCGATGGCGGGGAACGTTGCGCCGGAGCCGGTTGCTTTGCCGAATGCGCTTGCCGAGCCGACGAGCGAAAGGCCCGCGGCGGACAGCAGCGCGACGTTACGGAGAGAGCGGTTCACGTTTGAGATATCTCCTGAGATGATTGCTGGGAACACTTCCTCCCGGGTGCGCCCCGCGAGTCGACGCAGTGTTCCCCCACTCCTGTGAACGACGTGTGACCTGTTACAGGCATTCTGTGAACATGCTGTGAAACCGCTTCACGCTGTCGTTTTCACGTATTCACGGCCTGTTCACGAGTCGGTCACGATTCATCGCTGACGCAGACGTAACGTCGCCGTCATATGAGCACTCCTCCTGATCCGAACCGTCGCACCGTCCTTGTGGTTGAGGATGATGAGTCCACCGCGCAGGCCGTGGCGTGGCATCTGGCCAAGGCCGGATACGCCACCAGCGTGGCCCGTGACGGACTCGCCGCCCTCACCACACTGAAGGCATGGCAGCCCGATGCCGTGGTGCTCGACCTGATGCTGCCGCACGTGGACGGGTGGGCAATCATCCGCGATGTGCGCCGCTGGGCTCCCAATCTTCCCATCATCGTGATGACCGCGCGCCCCGACGAGGGAGAGCGTCTTGAAGCACTCACGCTCGGGGCCGACGACCTCTTGCGAAAGCCATTCTCGGCCCGCGAGCTGGTGGCACGGCTCGATACGGCTCTGCGGCGTGCCGAGGTGATGGGCGAGGGTGATCCATCTGAGGTGTCGATGGGCGACCTCGAGATCGACCGCGACCGTCTGCAAGTACGGGTTGCCGACGAGGTGGCGCCACTTACCCCGCTCGAGACCAAACTGCTGTGGATCCTCGCCGAGGAGAAGGGCCGCTCACTCTCGCGCGACGAGATCTTTGAGCGTGTGTGGGGCGGCGAGCGCCCGCATGGCGACCGTTCGGTCGACGTTCTGGTGCGCCGGCTGCGCCGCAAGGTTGACGAGACCGGTGGGCGCTACACCTATGTGCAGACCGAGCACCGGGTCGGGTACCGCCTGGAAGCCATCGCCAAGGCATTCCCCGTGGGGCGCCGGCGGGTCTAGCCGTCGAGCCGCGGTACCCGCTGCACGGCAAGCACCGAGACGTCGTCGCGCAGGTTGCCCTCGTCGTAGCGCCGTGCCCGCTCGGTGAGGTATGCCATGCGCTCCTCAAGCGGCAGGTGTGCCGACGCCGCCAAGGTCTCGATAACGCGCGACGACCCGAACATGACGTCGCCCTGGCGCGCCTCCACCAGACCATCGGTGTAGATGACCAAGGTGCCGCCCTCGGGAATGGTGACCTCGGTCACCGGCCATGACGGCGGATCGAGCAAGCCAAGAATGGGGCCCCGCTCCTCCACCTCGATAAGCGCGCCGGTGTCGCCGGACATCACGATTGGCCTGGGGTGCCCGGCAAGTGCGATCTCGGCGCGACCGTCGGGGTACACGTGGCAATGGCACATGGTGGAGAAAATTCCCTGTTCGCGTTCGCCCGGGCCAACCACAAGGCCGTTCAGCACACCCAGCACGCGCTGCGGGTCGGGATCCACCTCAACCAGCGCCCGCCACCCAAATCGCATGCGCGCAGCCCGTGCAGCCGGCTCGGCACCGTGTCCGGCGACATCGCCCACCACAACAACAAGACTTCCGTCAGGCAGCACCCGGGCGTCGTAGAAGTCTCCCCCGATGGCAAGCCCCGGGCTCATGGGCAGATAGCGGGCCGCCAGGCGCAGGCCCGGAACCGCGGGCAGGTTCTCGGGAAGGAGACCCTTCTCCACCGTGCGCCACAGGCGCCGCTCGGCGCGCGCGGCCTCGGTACGACGGGCGCTGGCCTCGGCGGCGTCACGCTGCACCACCACCTGCCCCTGCATCTCGTTAAACGACTCCACCAGTTGGTCAACCTCACGCGCAGCGTGCTCCGGCAGCGGCACCATCTCGCCCGTGCGGCCCACAGCCACGCGCCGCACTCCCTGCAGCAGCGATCCGAGCGGGGCACCCACCCGGCGCCACAGCAGCCGCGTGGCGCCCAGAACGGTGAGCACGGCGAGAACGGATCCGAGGAGGAGCGCGAGAATGGTGAGTGTGCGCCGGCGGTCGGCACGGCGAAGGGCAGTCTCACGCTCGCGCTCCACAAGCCCCCGGAGTTCGGCCTGCTCTGCTCGCAGCGCATCGAGGCGGGCCTTGTCGATGCCCTGATTGATGCGATCCACCGCACCCTGGATGTTGCCCTGCTTGCGCAGGTCAATGAGGGTCGCGGCCTCCGAGAACCACAGCTTTGCGGCGCGGTCGATCGAGGCCACCGACTGCTCCAGTTTGGGGCTGCCGATCACGAGCCCCTGCAGCCGCGCGATGCTGCGCGGGTACGAGGCCTCGGCCTTGACGTACGGCACCAGATAGTTGGGCCGGCCAGTCAGTGTGTACCCGCTCACGCCGGTCTCGGCATTCAGCAGGTCGGCGAGGATGGACTCGGCCGTGGTGGCGCGCGTGACGGCCGCCTGCTGATCGTCGCGGTACGACGCCGTAGATGAGTACACGCCGATGATGGCCAGGGCGCTGAGCACACCCAGCACCAGCCCCACGCCTACCACCACGCGCGTGAGCAGCCCACGCAGCGACGGGGTACCCCGACCGCGGAGCACCGACCAGAGGTCGCGCCTGTCCGGATCCCTCATGGAGTCGCCGCCGCCCCGAAGGGACTCAGGCGGCGTCCGACGGAGGGCCGTCTGCCACGAGTCGCTGGATTTCATCGAAGGTGTCGGGTCGCGTGAGAATCACCAGGGTGTCGTTGGCCCTGATGGGTTCATCCGGATGCGGCATGGGAAGTGCCCCCTCCGTGCGCAGGATGGCCACGATCGTGCCGCCCGTGGTCCGGCGTATGCGACAGGTCTGCACGGTACTGCCCACAAGCGGGCTGTCGGCTGGGATGTCCACCCATTCGAGTGCCAAGTCTTTGAGCGCCACGTCAAGGTGCTCGGCGAGCTCCGGCCGGTACACCACGCCGCCCAAGATGGAACCCAGCTGGCGGGCCTCGTCGTCGGTGAGGACGAGGACGTCGTCGGCGGCCTCGTCGGGGTCGCTGCGGTGGTACACCTCGCGCCGCCCGTC
>CAMCOB010000003.1 GCA_945876305.1 Bifidobacterium breve | reverse complement strand
GAGCAGTACGACGCGATTGTGTGCGGGGGGTCCTCTGGGCCCCTCGCCGAGCGTGTGCGCCCGGGCGAGATGCGTCTGGGTGCGGCACTTTCGTCGTACCGGGCCTTTGTGAACTCCCTCGCGAAGGGGAACCGAATTCCCGGTCGACTGCAGACGACGCTGAACCTGCTGCCCGACCCATTATTTGCGACATTCGCCCGGTTTGTGTCCAGCCACCGAATGCGGGGGTATGCCGTTCGGGGGTACTGGAACGTAGCCAGCCCCGACCTGCTCACCGCCGCACGCACGCCCGATCCGCTTCCCGTGACAGCCGTGCCCACCTGACCCCGGAGCCCGTCGCTATGCTTCCGCCCGTGCTGGGAGCCGTTCTCACCGCGGCCGTCACGCCCTTTGATACCGAGGGGGCAGTGGACGACGCCGCCTATCGCGCGCTTGTGCGCTACCTGCTGGCCAACGGGTCGGATGGCATCGTGGTGGCTGGAACGACCGGTGAGGCGTCAACGCTCACCGATGACGAGCGCATTGCCCTGTTCCGATCGACCGCCGAGGAGTGTGCCGGCATCGGCACCGTGGTGGCCGGAACCGGCAGTAATGACACTGCGCACTCCGTGCATCTGACTGATGTGGCCAAGGGCATCGGCGTTGACGCCGTGCTGGTGGTGACCCCGTATTACAACCGCCCACCGGCTGAGGGTATTCGCCGCCATGTGGCGGCCATCGCCGAGGTTGGCGTGCCGGTGGTGCTCTACAACATCCCCGGCCGCACCGGCATCAACATGCCTCCCGACCTCATCGCCGAACTTGCACGCATCCCCGGGGTTGCAACCCTGAAGCAGGCCAACCCCGATCTGGCTGAGGCCCGACGGGTGGCCGACGAGACCGACCTGGCGATCTACGCCGGGAATGACGACATGCTGCTGCCCATCCTTGAGATGGGGGGTGCCGGAGTGATCTCCGTGGCCTCTCACCTGGTGGGCGATCGCATGCAGCAGATGGTGGCCGCCGTGAACGCGGGCGACGTGGAGGGCGCGCGGGCAATCGACGCGTCGTGCGCGTCTCTGTGGAGCGGCCTCTTTGAGACGACGAATCCCATCCTGATCAAGGCTGCGCTCGACATGCTCGGGGTCATCCCCGGCGACGTCCTGCGCCTGCCGCTCGTGGAGGCCACGGCCGGGGAGCGCAGCGCGCTCCGGTCGCTCCTCGTGTCGCAGGGCCTTCTGCCCGCCTGATCCCAACGACTGGAAACACACTGAGCAACACAACCGACGCACCCGCCCTGCGGATTATCCCGCTTGGCGGCGTTGGCGAGATTGGCAAGAACATGTACGTGGTGGAGCACGACGATCGAATCGTCGTGATCGATTGCGGCGTGACGTTCCCGGGCCCGGATCAGCCGGGCGTCGATCTGATCCTGCCTGACATGACCTGGCTCGCCGAAAACCGTGAGCGCATTGACGGGCTCATCCTCACCCATGGTCACGAGGATCACATCGGTGCCGTGCCATGGTTCCTCCGTGCGGTCGGGCCGGTTCCGATTTACGGCACCCGCTTTACGCTCGCGCTGGTACGGGGGAAGCTCGACGAGCACCGCCTGCTGGGCGAGGCCGAGATGATCGAGATTGCCGCCGGCGAGCCACGTCGGCGTATCGGCCCCTTCGAGGCCGAGTTCCTTCGCGTGACCCACTCCATCCCCGACTGTGTGGCAGTTGCCCTCCACTCACCCGCGGGCACGCTGGTGCATACCGGCGACTTCATGTTCGATCACCTTCCCATTGGCGGGCCGGGCAAGGCCAGCGACATTCCGGGGCTCGCACGGCTCGGCGCCGAGGGAGTGCTGGTGCTCTTGGCTGACTCCACGAATGCAGACGTTCCGGCATCGGCCAAGCGGTACGAGGCATCGGTGGGGCCGGCGATGTCTGCGCTCTTCGCCACATCGCCTGGACGCGTGATCGTCACCACCTTCTCGTCTCACATCGACCGCATGCAGCAGGTGGTTGACGCCGCCTACCGCGACGGCCGGGTTGTGGGCGTGGTGGGTCGCTCAATGGTGCGAAACGTGGCCATTGCGCGCAACCTCGGGTACCTCAAGGCCCCCGATGGCGTCATCATCTCCGACAAGGAGATCGCCGGTGTGCCGGATGACGAACTGGTGCTCCTGACCACCGGCAGCCAGGGCGAGCCTCTGTCCGCGCTTCGTCGCATGGCCAACGGTGCCCACCCCAAGGTGGACATCAAGCCGGGCGACACGGTGGTGTATTCATCGCGCCGTATCCCGGGCAATGAACTGGCGATCGACGAGACCATCAACCGCCTTGTGGCTGCGGGCGCGACGGTGGTGACCCCGGATGATCGTCCGGAGGTGCACGCATCGGGCCACGGGGTGCGCGACGACCTCATGTGGATGCTGCAACTCATCCGCCCGCGGTTCTTCGCTCCGATCCACGGCGAGGTGCGACACCAGAAGGCGCACGCAGCGCTTGCGAGGGGGCTCGGAATCGGCGAGCGCACGGTCATTCTTGAGAACGGAGACGTGCTTGAGGTGTCGGCCGACGGCGTGGTGACCGGTGAGCGGGTTGAGTCGGGAATCACCTATGTCGACTCGTACGGAGTGAATGACCTCGGGGAGGGGGTCCTCCGTGACCGCCGCCACATGTCTGAGGACGGCCTGGTGCTGGTGATGGTGCAGATTGACACCCATGACGGCACGCTCTCAGGTACACCCGAGGTGGTCACCCGCGGATTTGCGGGCGCCGAGGATGAGGCGATGATCAGCGCCATCCGCGAGACCGTGGTGGCAAGTCTTCGCGAAAGCGCCGAGGAGCACATCCACGAGGTTGACGTGCTCACCAAGCAACTCCACGACGCCGTGGGCGCGCTGATCAACCGCAAGACGCGCAAGCGTCCGGTCATCCTCCCAGTGGTGGTGGAGGTCTAAGCAACCGAAGTCGGTCTGCCCGAGGCAGGAATCGGGGTGTGCGGGGTCCAAATGGGTCTCGTACACCTCGACCCCGGGGAGACCGTGGCCGCAACCGCTACTCGCACCCGCACCGCAACCCGAAAGACCACTGCCACCAGGCGCCCTGCCAAGGGCTCCGGGCGTTCGCCGCGGAAGCGCAGCGGAGGCGTTGGTGGGTACGGCCGCGAGATGGCCGGAATGGTCATGATCGCGGTGGGGGGCTTTCTCGCCGCCATCGTGTTCGCGGGCGTGGGCGGCGGCGTGGCCGGGCAGGCGCTCGAGTCGCTCATCCGCATGTGCGTGGGCCGCGGGGTGGGGCTGGCGGCGCTTGTGATGGTGATTGTGGGCGTCCACCTTGTCGTGCGCTTCCCGGTATTTGACGCGCGGGCATTTCGCATCGGGGCGTTGGTTGTGGGCATGGCGATCTGCCTCGGCCTGGCCTCTGGTCTGTTCGGGCCGGGCATGGATCTGTCATACGGCTGGTCGAGCGTGCGTGAGATGAAGGCCAATGGCGGCGTGGTGGGGTCCGGCCTGTGGTGGGCCGCCGACAGCACCATCGGTGCGGTGGGGGCCAACTTCCTCACAGTGCTCGGCATTGCCGCGGGCATGGTGCTTATGAGTGGGGCCTCGCTTGGCGAGGCGCTGCGTGGCTCGGGGCGTGGGGCCGCGGTTGCGGGTGCGGCCGTGGGCCGTGGTATCGCAACGGCAACCGTCACCACTGTGCGGGGCAGCCGACGGGCATCAGATGAGGTGCGGCTCATCGCACGGACGGTGGCCGCCCCGACGTCCCGCCGGGGGGTGGGATCAGATGAGCACCCGGTTGACGGTGCCGACCGCTATCCCGATCTGTTTGACGAAGATGGCGATCTGCCGCCATCTCCCGCCCTCGGCGCGAGGTCGGGTGCCCTAGACGAGGACGACGACATCGTTATCGAGGGCGCACACGATGTGTTCCACGATCCCATTGACGGTGATGAGGCGGATGACGACGAACACGTCGCCGACCCGTTTGTACAGGTAGATCTGCCGGGCGCGGCCGCCGCTGGGTTGGCGGCTGCAGCAGTGGATGACCCCGCCGAGGGCAAGGTGCACGGCGGTCCGGGCACCATGCCGCGGGGCGGTTGGAAGCGGCCACGAAAGTCGATCCTGCAAAGGTCAACGGGCGGCAGCGGAACCTCGGCAGCGACCATCCGGGAGACCTCACGGCGGCTGGTTGAGGCCCTTGCCGAATTCGGCGTGCAGGCCGAGATGACCAACGCCGTGTCGGGTCCGCGCATCACCCGGTACGAACTGAAGCTTGCGCCGGGCACCAAGGTGTCAAAGGTCAGCGCCCTGCGCGACGATCTGGCATACGCACTGGCTGCCAAGGACGAGATCCGCATCCTGGCACCCATCCCCGGCAAGCAGGCCGTGGGTGTTGAGGTGCCAAACCCCAACTCGCGCATGGTCACCCTGGGCGACGTATTTCGCGACTTCCCCGACGGAACGGGCCCCCTGGCCGCATGGATGGGGCTGGACATCGGTGGCAAGGCCGTGTTTCTCGACATCGCGCGTATGCCGCACCTCCTGATCGCCGGCTCCACCGGAACCGGAAAGAGCGTGTGCCTCAATGCTCTTCTGGCGTCCATCCTCCTTCGGGCGACCCCCGAGGAGCTGCGCATGGTGATGATCGACCCGAAGAAGGTTGAGCTCAATCACTACGAGGGAATCCCTCACCTGCTCACGCCCGTCGTGACCAACATGAAGAACGCCACCGCGGTGCTCTCGAACATGGTGGGGGAGATGGAGTCGCGGTACGAGCTGATGGGCGCCTCCCGGGCGCGCAATCTCAACGACTGGAACACAATCCGGCGCGGCCAGGGGCTCAGCGTCGTGCCGCACATCCTGGTGGTCATCGACGAGCTCGCAGACCTGATGATGGTGGCCCCGGGCGAGGTCGAGGACGCCATCATCCGGCTTGCGCAGAAGAGCCGCGCGGTGGGCATTCACCTCATGTTGGCCACGCAGCGCCCGTCGGTGGACGTGATCACCGGCATGATCAAGGCCAACGTGCCATCGCGGATCGCATTCGCCGTGTCGTCGCAGGTGGACTCCCGCGTGGTGCTCGATTCCGGCGGCGCCGAGTCGCTGCTCGGCAATGGCGACATGTTGTTTCGCCCGGTTGGCACTTCACGCCTTCAGCGCCTTCAGGGCGCGTACGTGGGTGAAGACGAGATTCTCGCCATCACCGATCACTGGCGTCGGCAGGGCCGGCCGGAGATGCGCGAGGAACTGCTTGAGCGCCCCGAGGTGGTGGAGGAGGCGGTTGATGCGGGATCAGACGAACTGGTGCAGCGCGCCATCGAGACCGTGGTGCAGCAGGGCACCGCATCGGTGTCGCTGCTGCAGCGGCGCCTCGGCGTGGGCTACGCCCGTGCCGGTCGGCTTGTCGACGTGCTCGAGCGTCTGGGCGTGATCTCGGGGCACGAGGGGTCGAAGCCCCGCACGGTGCTGATCACCGAGCATGACATTCCACGGGTACTCGGCATCGCCGTCGTTGACGCTGACGTTTCAGGAGACCACAACCCGTAACGGTTGTGACGCCGAACGGGGGGTTTTCAGGACCTCTACGACCCGGCCCAGTGCTACGGTCGGCCCCCCGGTGATTCCGGGTCACACACATGTATGAGATCGGCTCAAGCCTCCGAGAGGCCCGCGTCCGCCAGGGCATCGACTATCCCACCGCCGAAACCGGCACGAGGATCAGGTCGCGGTACCTGCGGGCAATGGAGGATGAGGAATTCGACCTTCTGCCCGACCCGTCGTATGCGCGCGGGTTCCTGCGGGCATACGCGTCGTACCTTGGGCTCGATCCCGCGCTTGTGCTTGATGAGTACGAGTCGCGCTACGGCCAGCTGGCCCATTCGCTGTCGCCCGAGGGGGCACGTCGCGCGCGCGAACGGGCGGAGCGTGGACCGCGCAGGCGCGAGGCCCAACTGTTGTGGCTTGCCATTGGCGGCGTGGCCGGGGTAGCGATGCTCACCTGGCTCGGCATCGGCGGCAGTTCCGTGAGCACCCCGCCTGCTGCTCCGACCGCAACCGTATCGGAGGCGCTCACCACCAGTACCGCGCGCAATCGGCAGGTTGACCTGACGTTTACCGGTGTCTCAGGCCGTGGCAGTTACCTCGAGGTGCGCACCGGATCGGCAACCGGCCCCACGCTGTACAGCGGAGTGCTCGTGCCCGGGGCCACCCGCACCTTCACCATCCCCGATGCCGCGTGGGTGCGCATTGGCAGCCCCGCGATGCTCCGGGTGGCCCTCGATGGTTCGCCCCTGGCGATCAATGGGGGCACCGGGGAGTTTCTCATCTCGCGCGACGGCGCCGTGCGGCAGCCGGGGGGCTGACCCCTGCGCGCGCGCATCGTGGTGACCGGCACCGAGGTGCTGGAGGGCAGAGTGCGTGACGAGAATGGCGCGGCGATCGCTGCCGATCTCACTGCGCGCGGGGTACGTGTTGCGGGCACCGTGGTGGTGGATGACGCGATCGCGTCGATCACCGGTGCTGTACGCGACGCCCTTTCGGCCGGTGTGCAGCTGGTGGTGGTAACGGGTGGGCTCGGTCCCACACACGACGACCGCACCATGGAGGCTGTTGCAGCCGCATGCAGCGTGCCGCTTCAGGAGGACCCCGGGGCACTGGCGCTGATCCGGGACGCGATGTCGGGCGTAGGCGTGCGGGCGAGCGATGCGACACGGGATGTCGCCGCCCGCAAGCAGGCACTCATTCCCGCCGGGGCCATCTCTCTTCCGCCGCCCGGCACCGCGCCCGGTGCGGTACTCGAAGATCCCGGCGGTGTCGTGGTGGTGCTTCCCGGGCCGCCGTGGGAGTGCATGGCCTCGTGGCAGAGCGCCGTCGAGACCGGTCCCATCCGGGCCCTGCTGGGGAGCGGGGCTGGCGCCGCACCCATCACCCTGCGGCTGGCGGGCGTCGTGGAGTCGGAGTTCATTGAGGCGCTGGATGACCCGCGGTGGCATGACGATTCGCTTGAGGTGGGCGTGTGCGCCAAACCCGGTGAACTTGAGGTGGTAATCCGGCCCGACAACGCGGGCGCGCGTGCCCTGGAGGCGCATCTTGACGACCGGTTTCCGGGCGCGATCTTCTCGCGCGACGGATCCGGCGTGGAGGAGGTGCTGGGACGCGCCCTGTCGGCCCGCGTGGAAACCCTCGTCACGGCTGAGTCGTGCACCGGCGGAATCATCGGCGCCCGCATTACGTCGGTGCCCGGTGCCAGCGCCTGGTACAGCGGAGGGGTGGTGTCGTACGACAATGCCGTGAAGCAGCGCGCGCTTGGGGTGCCGATGGAGATACTCACCGCCCATGGGGCCGTGTCGGCCGAGTGCGCGGCCGCCATGGCCGAGGGCGTGCGCGGTCGGCTGGGAGCCACATGGGGGCTCTCGGTGACGGGCATTGCTGGTCCGGGTGGCGGCACGCCGCAGAAGCCGGTGGGCCTGGTGTACGTGGGCATCGCCGGGCCATCGGGCACTGAGACCCGTGAACTGCATCTGCACGGAGACCGCGAGCGGGTGCGGCAGCGCGCCGCCACACTTGCGCTGCATCTCTTGCGCGAGGCCATCATCGTCTGATTGTCACCCGCACGCGTGCGCATCGGTGCAGTGCGTGCGTGTTGCGGTTGCGTGTTCGCCCATAGCGTGGGGCACCGCGCGTTCGTGTGCGGTGCCGAAGCAGGAGCGTCCGGCCCGGGTGCGAACATGTGTTCGACATACGCCGGACATCGCTTTATATTTCGCCCGGCAACGCCAACAGGAGGACACGGTGGAGAAGTCAGAGGCACTGAACTCGGCAGTCGCGCAGATCGAGAAGCAATTCGGCAAGGGCGCGATCATGCGGATGGGGGACATGCCCCTGGCAAACATCGATTACATCCCCACCGGGTCGTTGGCGCTTGATGTCGCCCTCGGCATCGGTGGGTTGCCCAAGGGCCGTATCGTTGAGATCTTTGGCCCTGAGGCCTCCGGCAAGACCACGCTGCTGTACCACGTGATGGCCCAGGCCCAGCGCAGGGGCGGCCTCGCCGCCTTCATCGATGCCGAGCACTCACTCGACCCCGCCTACGCCCGTCGTATTGGCCTGAACACCGACGAGCTTCTGGTGTCGCAGCCGGATCACGGTGAGCAGGGGCTCGAGATCGCCGACCTCCTGGTGCGTTCCGGCTCGCTGGACATCGTGGCCATCGATTCCGTCGCTGCGCTCGTGCCCAAGGCCGAGATCGAAGGCGAGATGGGCGACCATCACGTGGGCCTTCAGGCGCGGCTCATGTCACAGGCACTCCGCAAGCTTGCCGGCACACTCAACCGCGCCGGCACCATCTGCGTGTTCACCAACCAGCTGCGCGAGAAGATCGGCGTGATGTTCGGGTGCTTCCACCACGATGCACCGGTCATGCTCGCGGATGGCACCACGATGTCGATCGGTCGCATCGTCACGGAGCGCCTCGATGTCGAGGTGATGTCCCTCGATCCGGTCACCGGACGGGTGGAGCCGCGTCGGGTGATCAACTGGTTTGACAACGGTATCGCCGAGGGGTTCCTGCGTATCCGGGTGTCGGGTGGCGATGGCGCACGCGAACTGCTGTGCACACCGAACCACATCATCATCACACCCCAGGGCGAGATCCCCGCCGGGGATCTGCGTCCGGGTATGGAGGTGTACGCCACCGAGCCGGTCGCCGTACCTGCAGGTGAGCGCGTGCTGGTGGGTGCCGCCGGGGCATGCGATGCGGCACCCGAAGGCCATTACGGGTTTCGCGCAGTGCGCTCGTTTGTGCTCGGTGTCGAGGCCGTCAGCGGTCTGGCTGACATGCGCAGGTTTGACATGGAGGTTGAGGGCAACCACACATACCTGGTGGATGGCGTGGCGGTGCACAACTCGCCTGAGACCACGCCGGGTGGTCGCGCCCTTAAGTTCTATTCGTCTGTGCGGCTTGACGTTCGCCGGATCGAGAACCTGAAGGAGGGCGCCGAGGTGATCGGTTCGCGCGTCCGGGTAAAGGTCGTGAAGAACAAGGTCGCGCCGCCGTTCCGTCAGGCCGAGTTCGACATTCTGTACGGCGAGGGCATCTCGCACGAGGGAAACCTGATCGATCTGGGTCTCGAGCACGACATCGTCACCAAGAGCGGGTCGTACTTCTCGTTTGGGGAAGACCGGCTGGGGCAGGGGCGCAATGCGGCACGGGCGTTCCTCAAGGAGCACCCCGAGATGGCGGACGTCATCGAGCTGCGCATCCGCGAGGCTGCGGGCGTGTCGGACGCACCTCCGGAGGCTGAGGGCACCGAGGTTGTCGAGGGCACCGAGGTCGTCGCCGACGACGTGGCAGATGGGGACGCCACTGTGTCTGATGAGTCGGAGGCCAAAGCGGCCTGATCTGTGTGCAGCCGCGCCGTCGCCCCAACAGGGGCGGGGGCGCGGCTAGCATCACGAGCTATGCCCCGGTACCACCTGACCACCTTTGGGTGCCAGATGAACGCGCACGACTCAGAGCGTATGCGTGGTCTTCTGGAATCACTCGGCTACGCGCCGTCAGAGAAGCGCGATGACGCCGACCTGATCGTGTTCAACACGTGCACGATCCGCGGGTCGGCAGACGAGCGGTTTATGGGCAATTTGGGAGAGGCCCGCCGCATCAAGCGCGAGCGACCTGACGCCGTGGTGGCCGTGGGTGGCTGCTGGGCCCAGAGCCAGAAGGACACGGTGTTCACGGACTTCCCGTTTGTGGATATCGCGTTCGGTCCGGGTGAGGTGAACCGGCTCGGGGAGTTTCTGGCACGTGAGCGTCTGGCCCCGGTCGGGGGGTTCACCCTCGATGGCAGGTTCAGCGGTGAACTGCCCACGCGCCGGGAGCGCCCGCATCAGGCCTGGGTGCAGATCTCTGTGGGCTGTAACTGCGTGTGTTCGTACTGCATCGTGCCTGCCGTGCGAGGCCGCGAACGCAGCCGGGCCCTTGCCGATGTGGTGGCCGAGGTCACGGTGCAGGCTGCGGACGGCGTGATGGAGGTGACGCTGCTTGGGCAGAACGTCAACTCGTATGGACGCGACCTCACGGGCGAGGGCCGCGCATCGTTTGCCGAGCTGCTTGCGGCGGTGAGCGCCGTGGATGGAATCGAGCGCGTGCGGTACATGAGCCCGCACCCCAAGGACATTCGGGCCGATGTCATTGAGGCGCACCGGGATATCGCCGAGGTGTGCGAGCACATCCACCTGCCGGCGCAGTCGGGGTCGAGCCGTGTGCTGAAGGCCATGCGCCGTACCTACGACCGCGACCGGTATCTGGCGCTCGTCGATCGAATCCGGGAGGGCGTTCCCGGAATCGCCCTCACCACCGACATCATCGTGGGGTTTCCAGGCGAGACCGATGCAGACTTTGAGGAGTCCCTCTCACTTGTGACTGAGGTGGGATACGACGGGGCGTACACCTTCGTGTATTCGCAGAGGCCCGGTACCGAGGCCGGGGAGCAGATGGCCGATGACGTGCCGCCAGAGATAAAGAGCGAGCGCATCCAGCGACTCATCGAGACGGTGCAGGCCACGGCCCGGCAGCACCTGTCGCGCCATGTGGGAACCGTGGCGCAGGTCTTGGTAGAGGGTCCATCGCGCAGCGACCCCTCCCGCTTGGCTGGTCGCACCCGCCACAACACCATGGTGACCTTCGCGGGCACCGGCCGCGCGGGTGAGCTGGTACCGGTGCTGATTGACGGCGCGACCTCCACGACCCTGTCTGGCCGGACCGCCGACGTGGCTGCCCCGGTGAGGGTCTGACCCGCGCGCCTGAGGTGCTGGCCGTGTTTGGGCCCACCGCCACAGGCAAGAGTGCGCTGGCACATGCAGTGGCGGTTGAACTCGCGGGCGAGGTGATCGTCGCTGATCCCTTTCAGCGATACCGGGGGCTCGAGATCGCCGCCGACGGGCCGTGTGCAGCCGACCGGGCGCAGGTGCGCTATCACGCGGTTGGTGACCTCGATCTGTCCGAGGATTCCAGCGCTGGCACCTTCGCTGCGCTCGCCCACGCGGTGATTGACCAGGTGGCGGGGTCTGGAGGGGTGCCCATTGTCGCGGGAGGCACCGGGCTGTACGTGCGCGCCGCGCTCACCGACATGGCAATGCGGCCGGCTCCGCCCGCCCAGGTGCGGGAGTGGGCGGAGGCGCTGTCAACCGACACCGTGGCTGCAATGGAAGAGCTCGAGGCGCGCGACCCGGCGGCGGCTGCCGCGATTGACGGGGCGAATCCCCGGCGCATGGCCCGGGCGCTGGAGCGCGCAGCCATCGGTGAGCCGGCAGATGGGGGCGGGGACATCTGGAGCACCCCGTTTCGCCGCCCGGCCGTTGTGGTGGGCATCACCCGGCCCCGTGGAGTGATTCACGGGCTCATCGCCTCCCGGGTGCGCCGCGAGATCGACGAGGGTCTCGTGGCGGAACTCGAGGCGGCGCTCGACCGGGCTGACCTTGCACGGGGGCCGGGGCAGGTGATCGGCATGCGCGAGGTTGCGGCGATGCGCAGCGGCGAGATGGACCCATCGGCACTTGAGGAGGCGCTGAACATCCGTACCCGGCGGCTCGCGCGCATGCAGGACACCTGGATGCGCAAGATGGCCCCCGACGTGATGATTGATCTCGGGGATGGCCCCGCCACCGATGGCGTGGCCCGCGTGGTGGCCGAATGGCGACGTGCCCGCGGGGGCGTCGGATAGCCTCCCGCCCCGTGGCGAATCAAATCCCATTTCAGAAGTGGCAAGGCCTCGGCAACCACTACGTGGTGACCGAATCGTCGCAGTGGCCGGTTCCCATCACGCCTGCGCGTGCGCGGGTGGCGTGCGATCCGAACTTCGGTATCGCATGCGACGGCATTCTGGAGGTGCGTCTCGATGGTGATGGGCCGGAGATGGTGGTGTGGAACCCCGACGGAAGTAACGCGGAGAACTGCGGCAACGGCATCCGGATGGTGGCGCAGTATCTGCACAGCACCGGCCGTCTTCCTGCTGATGGTCGCATCACCACTGGCGCCGGACCGGTGCACGTGAGCGTTGATGGCCCGGTGGTGGCGGTGCAGATGGGCCGCGCGGTGTTCCCATGGGGTGAGGGCGAGGAGTCCCTCGCGACCGACCTCGGTGATGTGCGCTTCGCCGACATCTCGATGGGAAATCCGCACGCAATCATCCGTCACGACGACCCGGAGTCTGTGGTGCGCACGCTGGGCCCTCTCATTGAGGTGGATGCGCGGTTTCCCAATCGCACGAACGTGGAGTTCGTCCGCCGCGATGGCCCCGGTGAGATCACCATGAGGGTGTGGGAGCGCGGGGTAGGGGAGACCCTGGCCTGTGGCACCGGGGCCTGCGCCGCCGCAGTGGCGGCAGTGCGCCTGGACGGTGCAACATCACCCGTTACCGTGCATCTCGCCGGTGGGGACCTGATCATTGATGTGAACGACGACCTGGAGGTCACCATGACCGGACCGGCGCTGCCGGTGTACGAGGGGCGCATGTCTCTGGACCTCACCGCGCGGGTGGTGGCGGCATGAGCCGCCCAATCGGCGCAGCGCGCATGGGGCTCCTCCCCCCGTACTTGTTCGCGGCGATCGAGCAGAAGATCGCCGATAAGCGCGCTGCGGGCGTGGACATCATCTCGCTGGGGATCGGGGATCCCGATACGCCCACGCCTCCTCTCATTGTCGAGCGCATGCGAAGTGCGGTGTTGGAGCCGGGAACTCACCAGTACCCGAGCAACCGCGGGCGGCAGTCGTTTCGTGACGCCGTCGCAGGGTTCTACGGGCGGCGATTCGGCGTTGATCTGGATCCGGCGACCGAGATCATCCCGGCACTGGGGGCCAAGGAGGCCATCGCGAACCTCAACCTCGCGCTACTCGATCCGGGCGACGTCGCGCTGGCGAGCGACCCCGGGTACCCGGTGTACACCAACGGCCCGTTGCTCGTGGGCGCGGAGCCAGTGGCCATGCCGCTCGTGCCGGAGCTCGGCTTTCAGCCCGATCTCGCGGCAATTCCGGCGGACGTCCTTCGCCGGGCGCGCATCATGTACATCAATTACCCGAACAACCCCACCGGTGCCGTGATCGAGGATGACTTCTTCGCGCGGGTGGTCGCCTTCGCCCGCAAGAACGATCTCATCGTCATCCACGACAATGCGTACTCCGAGATCAGTTACGACGGCTATGTGGCGCCATCATTCCTCGCCACCCCAGGAGCGAAGGATGTGGGAATCGAGGTGTTCTCGCTTTCGAAGACCTACAACATGACCGGGTGGCGATCGGGTGCGGTAGTGGGCAACCCCGAGGTCGTGGCCGCCTACTGGCAGTTGAAGACCAACGTGGACAGCGGCATGTTTGAGGCGGTGCAGGAGGCCAGCGTTGCCGCGCTCGAAAGTGATCAGGAGTCGGTGCGCGAGATGTGCGAGATCTACCGCCGCCGCCGCGACATCTTGGTCGATGCCCTGAATGCCATCGGGCTCGGTGTCACTCCCCCGAAGGGGGCGATCTACGTGTGGGCGCGTGTGCCGGAAGGCGAGACCTCGGCCTCTTTTACGGAGAAGGTGCTCGAGGATGCTGCGGTCGTGATCTCACCGGGCTCCGCATTTGGGCGGAGCGGTGAGGGGTTTGTGCGCATGAGTCTCACCACGCCGGACAACCGTCTGGTTGAGGCTGCGGAGCGGATCGCGCGTCTCGTCGACGCCTGACATCCCATTTCTGAGGATGCATCCCGATGCGGTGTTACCGCATCGGGCGCATCCCGGGGATGCGGGACTCGATCTGGCAGCCTGCGCGGACGTTGCCCTTCTGCCGGGGATGCGGGCGGCGGTGCCCACTGGATGGGCGGTGGCGATCCCGGATGGCATGGCTGGTCTCGTGGTGCCCCGGTCGGGGAATGCGCTGCGCATGGGGCTGACCGTCGCGAATGCCCCCGGTCTCATCGACTGCGGGTACCGCGGCGAACTGCAGGTGATCCTCATCAACTTGGGTGATTCGCCGGTGGCCATCGCCGCGGGCGATCGCATCGCCCAGTTGATGGTTGTGCCGGTTGCCCTGGGTCAGGCGCTGGAGTGCGACGTGTTGCCCACGTCAGACGGGCGTGGCACGGGCGGTTTCGGCTCGAGCGGGCGCTAGCCCCGGCGCCCCATCAGGCGCTCCCGGCGATCGCCGTGAGCCCGTCCCACTGCCACCGCGTGCGCAGCCATCTCCATGGTGTCGTCGAGCGGCACGAGCTCTGCAGCAGAGCCCGTGCGGTGTTCGAGGGCCCACCCCAGAATGTGGTCGGCCAACCACGGGTTGCGTGGCAGCAGGGGGCCGTGCAGGTACGTGCCGATCGCCCGCAGGCGCGTGCATCCTTCGCCGCCGCTCACCCCGCTATTGCCGTGGCCCGCGAGTACTGCGCCGAGGGGCGTGGCGCCAGCCCCCAGCTCTGTGCGGCCCGCATGATTTTCAAATCCAGCAACCTCGCGGGTCTGACCGTTGAGGGTGGCGTTGATCAGCACGTCGCCGATCAGGCGCGTGTTCCCCGCGATGGTGTCGGCATCGAACAGCCTGATACCGGGCATGCGTGATCCGTCGACGCCGGTGTACCCGTGCCCGGTCAACTGGTATCCGCCACACACCGCCAATAGGGCCACCCCGTCTTCGACAGCGGAGATGATGGCGTCGCCTTTGCTGCCGGCCAGGTCGTGGGCCACCACGGCCTGATCACGATCCTGACCACCGCCCAGGTAGATCAGGTCGTAGGCGGACGGATCA
Source organism: Bifidobacterium breve (assembly GCA_945876305.1). Classification (GTDB taxonomy): domain Bacteria; phylum Actinomycetota; class Thermoleophilia; order Miltoncostaeales; family Miltoncostaeaceae; genus SYFI01. The sequence goes on along the minus strand of CAMCOB010000003.1, from coordinate 25,548 downwards.
ATCGTCTCGCCCGGTCCAACCCCCCGTACTTCGAGCCGGAGTCCGCGCCATTCGAGCCGCCGTTGGAACACCGCGATGTTTCCGCGGTCGGCGTAGATGTTCATCTCATCGGGGTAGAGATGGCAGAGCCGCACGTCAGCACTCATGCCGTCGGCCCCTGACATGCACAGCGCCACACCTGTCGTTCGGACGAATCGGTAAAGCGCTCGCCCCGGAACCCGGAGTGCACGGCGAGCACCGTGAGCCCGGCCGACGCCACGAGTGCCTGCACTTCGTCGTACGTGTATTGGTGAACCAGATGGCGCCGCTCCACGCGCTGGGTACTGCCAGCCGCACTAGCACGCTCAACGATCACCCTGAAGTCGAGGGTATGGCTGGTGCGGTCGAGAGAGTCGAAGACCGCGGTGTGCACAAGCACATCGCCCGTGGCCGGGTCCCGGGATCGGCCCGTGGAAATGGTGTCGCCGATCGCCCATTCAATTGAATCCAGATCGGGGACTGCGAGGTCGAATATGAACTCGCCACCAGGGCGCAGGCTCGCCGCCACATGTGCGAAGCACTGCGCACGGTCAACAGGGTCGACCAGCACCTGCAGGGTGTTCATGGGCACGATCACCAGCGCAGCGCCTGTCGGCAGTGCCGCGTGCTGCATCAGTCCTTCGACGATCGTGACCCGTGCCGCGGCCTGAGTTCCCTCGGCCCGCTCCCAGAGAACCTCAAGCATCTCGGGGTCGCTGTCAACCGCGACCACATCAATGCCGAGCAGCGCGATGGGAATCGCAGTTCTGCCTGCCGCGGCTCCTAGGTCGATGACAGGCCCGCCCAGGCGGGCGGCATGCGCCTCCCAGAAGCCCGCATCGTCCATGTAATGCGCGTGCTCCGCAATGAAGCCACGGGCCGGGCTGATGACAGCCACCTCAGCCCTCATCCCAGAACTCCGACGCAGCGCCCCGCGCAACAAGATCCGCCCTGATGTCGTGCATGGCCGTGTACGTGGGGAGCACTTCCAGACAGCCCCCCGGCGGCACCGCGGCGATCGCAGATGCCAGCGCAGCGCGATGGTCGGGGATCACATGCAGCCGGTCGGGGTCGAGACCCCCATAGCGAAAGCGCAGCGAAAGGTCGTGCGCCCGCTCCCCGGTGACGGTGACACTGCTCACGCGGGGCAGGAGTGGCTCCCAGTCGACGTCCCAGATCCACGACACATCCCGACCGTCGGCGATGCGGTCATTCAGCGCCACCAGAAGGTGGTGCTCGCCGGGGTCAAGAAGCAGTGTGCGCACGTTTTCATTCGCCCCCGCAGGGTTCTTCGCCAGGAGCAGCACAAGATCGGTGCCATCAACCACAAGGTGCTCAGCACGGCCGAATGCGGCGGGAACCTGAGAGATAGCGGCAGCAGCGACATCTGCGCGGACGCCCATTGCCAGTGCACCGGCGAGTGCTGCGGCGGCGTTCAGCACGTTGTGCAGGCCGGGGACTGTGAGATGCAGGGTCACCTCGCCATCGGGTGTACGGATGCGTGGATCCGACCCCGTGGCGCCCCGCAGCCCGGCGTCGATGACGGCCACATCGAGGGTCGGGCGCGAGCTTCCGCATGCGGGGCAGCGCCAGTCGCCGAGGTGCCCGAACCACACGTGGTCGTAGGTGAGCGGGGCATTGCACGCCCGGCACCGCGTGGAGTCGGCGGCGTGCGGGAGAGCGCCGGCTGCCACCGCTGGGTCGTCCAGCCCGAACCAGAGGCATTCGCGTCCAACACCCAGCGCAGCGATCGCCGGGTCGTCGGCGGCCAGGATCAGGCGGGGAAGAGCACCGGGCGCCAGCAGCATTGCCTGCCACCGCTCGGAAATGGCTTCGAGCTCCCCATGACGGTCCAGCTGATCACGGAAGAGGTTCATCAAGACAAGCGCGCGGGGCGTGAGGCGCGCCATCACCTCTGGGAGTGCGGCCTCATCGCACTCAAAAAGCCCACGCGCTGTTTCGGGCCGGCCCAGCCGGGCATCGGCGAGGGTCGACGCGATGCCCGACAGGAGGTTCGCCCCGGCCCCGTTGGTGATGACCTCGGCTCCGTCGGCGCGAAGTGCTCCGCCCAGCATGCGCGTGGTGGTCGTCTTGCCGTTTGTGGCGGAGACAAGGATGTTTCCGCCCCCGAGTCGGGCGGCCAGGGTGTCAACGGCGCGGGGGTTGATGCGCAGCAGCACCACTCCAGGCACCGAGGTGCCACCACCACGGCCCATCGCCCGGGATGCCCGCCCGGCGGCGCGGGCAATGGCGGCGGATCCGGAGGCCACGATGCTCACGCGGCGGTCGTCACCGATCCATCGCTGTGTCCGATGAGGACATCATCGAGCAGCAGTTGGAACAGGCCGTGGTCCAGCACACCCGGAAGTGCTCGCACCCGGTCGGCCAGCTGCTGCCAATCGGCGCCTGGTGGCACGGTCAGGTCAACGAGCACCATGTCGTCGTCGCTCGGGGCCTCGCGGGTGACGGGCGCCAGGTCGGCCAGTTGTGCCACGACGCGTGTTGCGGCGAATGGCACCACTGCGATGGGCAGCAGACCCCACTCGTCCAGCGACCCAACGATCTTCGGGGGATCGACCAACACGATGAATCTGGGCGCCGAGTCGGCGAGTACCCGTTCACGCACCATCGCCCCTCCCGCGCCCTTGACGCACAGCCCGGTGGGGTCGATGGCGTCTGCGCCGTCGAATGCGAGATCGAGCGGATCACCGGGGAGCCCGATCACGATGCCGGCCGCTCGGGCGACTTCTTCACTACGAGGTGATGTGGGCACGCCCACGATCAGGAGGCCTTCGGTCCGCACACGCTCGCCGAGGGCATGGATCCCCGCTGCGGCGGCCCGTCCGGTACCGAGACCGACCCGCATCCCGTTGGTCACCAGCGATGCGCACGCGGCCCCCGCTGCGGCCCACGCCATCTCTCGATCATTCGACATATCGCAAGGGTATGCGAGACTCGCGGCGATGGACGTACACCCCGGGGACATCCTCCAGATCGACACGCTGCTCGCCGGTATCCCGGGCATGACCAGCGTGCAACTTGTGCGTGGCGAATCCCCTGCGTTAATCGATTGCGGGGCCCAGACGACCGTGGACGTCGTTCGCCGCGAACTCGCAGATGCCGGGCTCGGGCCCGATGACCTCGCATGGCTGGTCCTCACCCACATCCATCTTGATCACTGCGGTGCCGTGGGCGATCTCAGCGCGGCATTTCCGAGCGCAACGGTGGTCGTGCACCCGCGCGGCGCACGGCACCTCGTGGAGCCGGAGCGCCTTGTGCAGGCAACCGCAGACGTATTCGGGCGGCTTGCGCCCGTGGTCGGCGGGCTCGCCGCGGTGGATGCCGACCGAATCGTGGTGGCCGAGGATGGCCATGTCATTCCGATCGGTCCCGATCGTTCGCTCAGGGTGGTGTGGGCCCCTGGGCATGCCCGCCACCATATGGCGCTGCTGGACGAACGCGACGGCATCCTCTTTGCCGGAGACGCAATCGGCCTCCAACTGGGCGGAGGAGACCTCTACCCGTCAATTCCCCCACCGGAGTACGACCTCGATGCAGCGCTCACCTCGTTGGATGTGCTCGAGGCCCTCGCGCCGGAGCGTGTGTACGTGAGCCACTCGGGCCCGGTCGCCGATGCGGGTGAGGCCTTTGATCAGGCGCGCCGGTCGCAGACAGCCCTCGGTGAGGCCGCGCGCGCGTCGTGGGCTGTGGCACCCGGGGATGATCAGGCGCTCGGGCGCGCGATCGAGGCGGCGTGGCCCTCCGCCGGTGCGCTCTCCACGCCTGAGAGTATCGCCCGCTGGACAGCGCTCAACTGGCTCGATAACAACGTTCCGGGCCTCGTGGCGATGGTGCAGCGGGAGGCGGGAGCCCCATGAGGGTCCAGGTGGAGGTTGCGGTATTCACGGTGCGAAACGGGGCGCTTCAGGTGCTTCTTGCGCGCGGTCCCGGTGGGGCGTGGCTGCTTCCGGCGGGGGATACGGGCTCGGATGAGCCGCTCGACGAGGCCGCCGCCGCGGCCGCCCGCGATATCGCGGGCCTGCGGGGCATCTCAATGGAGCAGCTCTTCACCTTCGACCGCCTGCCGGACGCGGTGAGCGTGGCGTACCTCGCGCTGATCGATGCGGGCCGCCATCCGCTGGCCCCTGGCCCCGGGGCCGTGGAGGTGCGGTGGTTCGCCCACGACGACCTGCCGGTGCTTGCCGACGGGGAGGACGCAGTGGTGGCGTATGGCCTTGCCCGGCTTCGTGCCAAGACCGCCTATGCACCCGTTGCAGTCAACCTGCTGTCCGAGATGTTCACACTGGGCGAGATGCAGGCCGTGTACGAGGCCCTGCTCGGGCGGGAGCTCGACTCGCGCAACTTCCGTCGTGACGTGCTCGCTGCCGGGGTGGTTGATGAGTCGGGCGAAGTGCGCGCCGAGGGGCGTGGACGTCCCGCGCGTCTGTACCGCTCCGCCGGAGGGCACTTTGCGGTTGATGCACGCGAGCGTCGCGCGGCACGCCAGATTTCGTCCGGTGACGATCCGCCCTCCTGATGGGACCATCCGCCCCCACCGAGGTGCCCAAGCGCACCGAGCCCCGTGGTAGCCTCAGCGTCGTTCGGCAATCAGTTGCACGGAGGATTCATGGGGCACGCGACGGACGACGACGACCTCCCGCAGGCATGGCCATTCACGCTCGCAGGCGTGTTTTTGACCCTTGGGATCGTGTGGTTCTGCCTCGGATTTGCAGTGCACGACGCCGGCAAATCGCTCTGGGGTCACTACTCCGTGTGGTGGGCCTGTGTGCTGGTGGCGTTGGCACTGGTGATCGGCGGCGGTATCTGGAACACCCTCCGCTCGCGTCGCCGTATCGCAGAGCAGCACTGACGCGCAGGCGCCCCTCGTGAGCGCGCCGCGCTGGCGCCGTGGTCGGCTGCTCGTCGCCGCATCGCATCTGGACGATGACCCCAACTTCCGCCGGGCGGTGGTGCTCGTGCTTGAGCACGCCGACGAGGGTGCCCTTGGCATCGTGCTCAACCAGCCGATGGAGGTGCGGGCCAGCGAGGCGCTGCCCGAGCCGCTGTCGGAGATCATCACCGATGGCTCGTCCGTGCATCGGGGGGGTCCGGTGCAGCCCGGGACGGTCATCGTGCTGGCCGACTTTGACGACACCGCAACCGCTGGCGGCATCACCTTCGACACAGTCGGCATCCTTGACCCGGATGCGGCGGAGGAGAACGGTACGGACGGGGTGCGGCGGGCCCGTGCGTTCGGCGGGTATTCGGGCTGGGGTGGCGGGCAACTGGAGGGGGAGATCGAAGCGGATGCCTGGATCGACGCCCAGCCAGTGCCCGACGACGTATTCACGGACGACCCAGAGGGCCTCTGGCGCGTGGTGCTCGAACGCGCCGGTGCGTCGTATCGACTGATGGCCTCCGCACCCGAGGACCCGCTGCTCAACTAGCGCAGGGGTCCCCAGATGCGGCGGTGATGATCAGGAGAGGCGGTTTGCCTCGGCCATGCTCGAGAGCTTCTGCAGCGACTGGTGCTCTACCTGTCGGATGCGCTCCCGGGTGACGTTGAACATACGGCCGAGCTCGTCAAGGGTGCGCGGCTTTTCGCCACCCAGGCCGTAGCGCAGCTCAAGCACCCGGCGTTCACGGTACGACAGCTGGTCGAGCACATCACGCAGGGCCTCGTCGCGCAGCGACTGCTCTGCAGCCATCTCGGGTGCGATGCTGGTCTCGTCGGCAAGGAAGCGGCCGAACTCAGACTCCTCGTCCTCGCCCACGGGCTTCTCGAGCGACACGATCGGCTGCGCGCTGCGGAGGATGTCCTCAACCTCTGCAGCGGGGAGGCCGGCAACTGCACCGATTTCCTCAGCGGTGGGCTCGCGGCCGAGCTGGCCCACGAGTGTGCGCTCGGCCCGGCTGATCTGGTTCAGCTTCTCAACGACGTGCACGGGGATGCGGATGGTTCGGCCTTTGTCGGCCAGCGCGCGGGTGACGGCCTGGCGGATCCACCACGTGGCGTACGTGGAGAACTTGAAGCCACGGCGCCAGTCAAACTTCTCGACGGCGCGCACCAGGCCGAGGGTGCCCTCCTGGATCAGGTCGAGGAATGGCAGGCCGCGTCCGCGGTAGCCCTTCGCGATTGACACGACAAGACGGAGGTTGGCCTCAACCATCTGCGTCTTGGCGGTCTGGTCGCCCAGCTCAATCCGCTTGGCGAGGTCAACTTCCTGTGCGGCGGTGAGCAGCGGTACGCGCCCGATGTCCTTCAGGAACAGTTGAAGCGCATCGGTCGTGACCTCAACCTGCGTCTGGCGGCGCGGTCGGTCGGCCTGCTCGGCGATCTCCGCCATGCGGGACGCGGCCTCGGTGGGCTCGAGCAACTCGATCCCGGCCTCGTCGAGCTGCTGGTAGATGTCCTCCGCCATTCCGGCGTCGACACCAAGTGCGTCCAGCATCTCGGCGACGTCCTCGATGGAGAGGAAGCCAACGTCCTGGCCGCGCTGGAGAAGTGTGCGGAACTCACCGTGATCGATGAGCTCGGCGAGTTGCATGAGTGAGGTGGTCATCCGTCTCCGGTGTGGTTCCCGGCGCAATGCCGGGGGATCTCGCCTCGGCGTATCGGGAGAATCCCGCACGCCCCGTTCTCCTGCTGTTGTCGTCGGGAACCGACGACAACCTCACTCACTCTAGGCGCCCCGGCGGGGTGACGAAAGTGGCGCGAGGCGTGTCGTTCGTGCTAGGCGGTTAGCTCTCCTCGATGGTGACCGAGTTGATCGTGCGCGTCTCAACCGGCCGGTCGCCGCCACCCGTGGCACAGGTACCGACCGCGTCTACCACGTCCATGCCACCAACAACCTTGCCGAAGTTGGTGTGGTTGCCGTCGAGCCACGGGGTTGCCCCTGCGGTCACGATGAAGAACTGGGACCCATTGGTGTTGGGGCCGGCGTTGGCCATGGCGAGGCTGCCCTTGACCAGCTTGTGATCATTGATCTCGTCTTTGAAGTTGTACCCCGGACCGCCGGTACCGGTGCCGCTCGGGCAGCCGCCCTGAATCATGAATTCCGGGATGACGCGGTGGAAGACGAGTCCGTCGTAGTACCCCTGCTGGGCGAGACCGACGAAGTTGCCGACGGTCTGGGGCGAGTCGGCCGCGAACAGTTCGCAGCGGATCTCACCATCGGTGGTGTCGAACACAGCGATGTACTTCTTGGACGGATCAGCGGGCGGCGGAAGCGCGGGCATTGAATGCTCCTGTTCGTGGACGGGCAACAGACTAGACGAGGGTCCCACGGCTAACGCTCCGGACATGTCGCAGCGCGCTGATCGACGTAGCCCTGCCACCGGTCGGCCACCGACGCCAGGCCCCTGCCCGGGTACAGCGGCTCAAGGCCGCGCAGGAGGGTCACGTGGTAGCAGTGGTAGTTGAGGTCGGCCAAGTATGTGCGCCACGGCTTACCGGGCGTAAGCAACCCGTAGTACGACCACGCGCCCGAATCGTGCAGCGGCATGAATGTGATGAGCGAGGCGACTCCGCGCTCGGCGGCGGTCCGGGCGATCTCGCTCGCAGCCGCTGCGTCGTTCACTGTGCCCGCGTCGGGGGCCACGGGCTGGGACGCATCGGCGGGAGCACCCGACGGCGTCGTGATGGGCGTGGCGGGCGCGGCATCGGGCGCGCCGGACAACTGGTCCGCCGCGCCACGCAACCCCAGAATCGCTGCCATGAACCCGTTCAGTGCCGCGCCCGTCCATGATTCCTTCCCGGGGTACGCCCGCTCCGGATACCACGGGCCCGTTTCGCCGGTCCCGGGGTTTCGCACAGTGGCCAGTACGCCGCCGTCGTCCACCGGCACGGTGAAGGCGCGAAGCACGCGGGCCGCATTCTCGGCATAACGAGGGATTCGAGTCATCTGCCAGGCCCGCGAGAAAAGTGTGGCGGCACGTGCCTGCCCCATGCCGGAGACGCCGGGGGTCACCGCCGTTGGGTCGCCCGGTACGTCGTAGTACTCCAGCGCAGCCCACCCGGTGATGCGATCGCCACGGGTGACCAACATTCCCTCAATGGCATCGGCGAGCGCGGGTGCATCCCAGTCGGCATTGAGATTGCGCCAGCGCCCCATGGTGGCGACGGGATTGACCATGAACCCGTGTCCTTTCCGATACGTGAGCAGCACGCCATCGGGGTCACGCGCGATTACCCGTTGCGCGGGGGAGTTGTGGGTTCGGTACCACCAGGCATTGAACCGCAGCGCCCGCCGTGCGGTCGCCTTGCGCCCATCGGGTGCGTCGGGCGCGGCGGCAAGCCGGGCGAGGTCCAGAATCCATTCAATGTCGGCGCGCTCCTGTGACGAGGTGCCGGCACGGTTGCGCAGGGCCACGAGCTCGCTCCACGCGGTGCCCTCCGCGGGGAGTTGATCCTCTTCCACCGTCACCGTGGGCGGCCGCACGTACTGGGCGAGTGTGGTCGGGGCCGTCTTCTTGGGAGGACGGGGTGCGGGCCGGGGCGGGACAGTGGGTCGTCGGGTGGGGGCGGCAGATGGCGGTGGTCCTTGGCGAGAGGGGCTCCCCGGGGTGGGGTCCGTTTCTGTCTCGGGCGCCACCGGCTCGGCGGGTGTGCCGGATGACTGGGTGGAATTATGCGCGGGAGGAATCGTTACCGCAGGGGGGGCCTGCGTTGGCTGGGTCTCGGGGGACGTGACGGCATCCTCAGGCGCGGAGGCGTCATAGGTGGGCTCCGCCGGTGCTGCGGCCACCACCGGGCGGGCCGCCGGATGGCTCAGGTGGTCAGCCGCGTACCAACCCCCACCCACGGAGACCGCGAGGACCGCGATGAGCGCGCCCACTGCAAGCGGCGGAGATGTGGTGCGTCTGGGCATGCGGAGGATGTGACCCTATCCCGCATCCTCGGACGCGTGGCGGTGCGGTGTCAGTCGGGCACTCGGGCTATGCTCCCCGGCCGATGAACCGCGGCCCGAGCTTCCAGCAGATCATCCTCGACCTGCACGCCTACTGGGCGTCGCGCGGGTGCTCGCTCATGCACCCGTACCACACCGAGGTGGGGGCCGGAACCTTCAATCCGGCGACGCTCCTCCGCAGCCTCGGCCCCGACCCGTGGCGGGTTGCCTACGTGGAGCCGTCCATCCGTCCCACCGATGGCCGTTACGGCGAGAACCCCTTCCGGCTTCAGCACTACTTCCAGTATCAGGTCATCCTCAAGCCATCCCCCGAGGACGTCCAGGATCTCTATCTGGGGTCGCTCACCGCCCTGGGGCTCGATCCCGCCATTCACGACGTGCGATTTGTGGAGGACGATTGGGAGGGGCCCACTCTTGGCGCGTGGGGACTTGGATGGGAGGTGTGGCTCGACGGCATGGAGGTGACCCAGTTCACCTACTTCCAGCAGGCGGGCGGCATCGATCTCGCGCCCATCTCGGTCGAGCTCACCTACGGCCTTGAGCGCATTGCCATGTATCTGCAGGGTGTGGGTTCGGTCTACGAGCTCGAGTGGGCGCCGGGAGTGACTTACGGCGACGTGTACCAGGAGAACGAGCGGCAGTGGAGCGCGTTCAACTTCACCGTCGCCGACACGGCAACCCTCTTCCGCCACTTCGACGACTACGAGCGCGAGTGCAATCGCTGCCTCGACGCCGGGTTGGTGCTGCCGGCATATGACCAGGTGCTCAAGTGCAGCCACTCGTTCAACCTTCTCGACGCGCGCGGGGTTGTGAGCGTGACTGAGCGTGGCGCGTACATCTGGCGCGTTCGCGCCCTCGCCGCCCGTTGCGCCGAGGCCTGGCTTGCCGCAACCACGGGAGAGCCGGTCGATGCCTGACCTGCTCATCGAGATCGGGTGCGAGGAACTGCCATCGAGCGCATGTCGCGAAGCCATTCTGCAAGCGCCCGGGCTCATGAGTGACGCGCTGTCTGCGCTGCATCTGAGCGGTGGCGACCCCGTGGCATGGGTGGCCCCACGTCGGATCGCGGTGTTCGTGACAGACGTGCCTGCGCGCCAGTCCGGTGAGGCGATGGCAGTACGCGGGCCCGCGGCGACTGCCGCGTTTGGCGAGGATGGCGCGCCGACGAAAGCCGGTGAGGGGTTCGCGCGCGGGCAGGGCGTTGCGGTGGCTGATCTCGTCACACGACCCGACGCCGAGAGCGGCCGTGACTTCGTATGGTTTGACCGGCCCGGCGAGGATTCTGCCCTGGTCGATCTGGTGCCCGAGATCGCCCGTCGGGTGCTTGAGGGGTTGCGGTTTGGAAAGACGATGCGCTGGGGCGACGGAACGGGGCTCCGGTTCTCGCGCCCGGTGCGCTGGATCACCGCCAAGGTGGGATCCGAGACGTGCACATTCGACGTCGCCGGTGTGCCGGCGTCAGGCGTCACCCGTGGTCACCGATTCCTCGGTGGCCCCGTCGAGGTGTCCGACGCCGGGTCATACCTTGAACAACTTCGGGGCTCCGCGGTGCTCGCCGACCACCTGGAACGGCGGGCCACGATCACCGATGGGCTGGATGCTGCTGCTGCAGCAGCGGGAGGTGCGTGGAGCGACCCCGCACACAAGCTTGAGGAGGTCGTACACCTTGTTGAGTGGCCGAGCGTGATCACCGGGTCCATCGCGGGGGACCACCTGCGACTGCCCGAGCGGGTGCTCGTCACTGCGATGCAGAGCCACCAGCGCTACATGCCTGTGAGCGCGGCAGACGGCACGCTCATGCCCATCTTCCTTGCCGTATCCAATGGCGACCCGGCGCATGCCGACATCATCGTTCGCGGCAACGAAGGCGTGCTGGATGCCCGGCTTCAGGATGCCGCGTTCAGTTACGACCGCGACGTGGCCAGCGGGCTTGACAACTTGAACGCGCGGCTCGACGACATCGTGTTTCATGCCCGTCTCGGGACCCTTGCAGAGAAGCGCGATCGTCTGGTCGCCGGCGTGGGTGATCTGGCTGAGGCCGCAGGCGTGGATGCCAGCATCCGCAGCACGGCGGAGAGTGCCGCATCGCTCGCCAAGGTTGATCAGGGCGCAATTCTGGTGGCCGAGTTCAGTGAGCTGCAAGGGTTTGCGGCGAGTCACTACGCGGGCCTTGCGGGGCGCGATGAGGCCACGTGCGTCGCAATCGCCGAGCAGTACCTGCCCGAGGGGCCCGACTCCCCGTCGCCGTCGACGGCCGCCGGGGCCTTCCTCGCCCTGGCCGAGAAGGTGGACAACCTCTCCGGGGCATTCCTGATCGGCGAAATCCCCTCCGGGTCGAAAGACCCATACGGACTTCGTCGCGCTGCCGCCGGGTTCGTGCGCCTGGCGCTCGAGCGTGGGTGGGATCTTGTTCCTGCCCAGATCTTCCCGCCGTCATTCGCACGCCTGCGATCGCAAGGTGCCGATCTGGTGCTTGACGACCACGCAGCGCTGGCCGAGCTTGAGTCGTTCATGGCCGATCGCCTCGCGTACCACTTGGGGCAGGAGGGAGTTATGGGGGACGCAGTACGAGCGGCCATCGCCGCGAAGCCCGGCGGCCTGGCCACCACCGCATCGTGGGCGCGCGCGCTGGATGCCCGACGGGCCGACGCCGATCTGGCACGCGCCGCCACGGCCGCAACCCGCTGCCGTCGCATCATCGCCAAGTCGGATTCGGGGCTCACAGGGTTTGTCTCGGTTGGCGACCCAGATGAAGACGCCCTTGGGGCGGCCCTCGACGCTGCCGAGCCGGCAATTGCCGCCGCACGCGACGCGGGCGACCCAGACGCTGCCATCGCCGCCGCCGCCGCGCTGGCTCCCCCGGTTGACGCCTTCTTTGAGGCGGTCATGGTGAACGCCGAGGACCCAGCCGATCGGGATCGTCGCCACGCCCTCGTACGCAGGGCGGAGTCCGCCTATGCGGGCGTCGCCGACTTCACCGTGCTGGTGATCGCGGCTGGCGGCGACTGATGCCGGTTGGCGTGACCAAATGGGTCTACGCCTTCAGCGAAGGATCTCGGGACTTACGCGATCTGCTTGGCGGCAAGGGCGCGAATGTGGCCGACATGACGCGCCTGGGGCTTCCCGTGCCCGCCGGGTTCACGATCACTACCGCTGCCTGCATGGCGTTTCTGGGCGCGGACCGGGTGCTGCCCGCCGGGCTCACGGATGAGATCGACACCCACCTCGCTGCGCTTGAGGCCAGCGCCGGAAAGCGTCTGGGCGACCCCTCCGACCCCCTCCTGGTGTCGGTGCGAAGCGGCGGGCGCGACTCGATGCCCGGGATGATGGACACGATTCTCAATCTGGGGATGAACGACGAAAGCGTGGAGGGGCTGGCGGCCGTCACGGGGAACCCCCGCTTCGCCTTCGACTCCTATCGGCGCTTCATCCAGATGTATGCCGATGTGGTGTGCGAGGTGGGGAGGCATCATTTTGAGTCCGCCCTCGGCGCCCTCAAGGCCGAGCGGGGTGCGCAGTCGGACGTCGATCTCAGTGCCGATGATCTGCGCCGGCTCTGCGACCGGTTCAAGGCCATTTTCGCGGAGCACCGTGGGGAGGCATTTCCAGAGGACCCCCGGGCGCAGTTGGATGGCGCAGTCCGAGCAGTATTTGAGAGCTGGGAGAACCGCCGTGCGTACGACTACCGACGTCATCACGGGATCCCCCACGACCTCGGTACGGCGGTCAATGTGCAGCGAATGGTATTTGGCAATACAGGTGAGCGGTCCGGAACCGGTGTTGCCTTCACGCGCAACAACACGACGGGCGAGGGGGGGCGTCCGTTCGGCGACTTCCTGATGAACGCGCAGGGTGAGGACGTGGTGGCAGGCATCCGCACGCCCAATCCACTCGAGGAACTCCAGGAGATTCTTCCCGATGCGTTCACCGAGCTGATGGACACCATGGCGCTGCTTGAGCGCACGTACTGCGATATGCAGGACGTGGAGTTCACCATTGAGGATGGGCGCCTGTACATGCTGCAGACGCGCAATGGCAAGCGGGGCGCGCTGGCAATGGTGCGGATCGCCTGTGATCTCGTTGACGAGGGGCTGGTGACCGAGGACGACGCCTTGGCGCGGCTCATCGCTCCTGCACAGATCCCGCAACTGCTTCTTCCACAACTCGACGCCCGGGCCGTGCGCATCTCGGGTCTCGTTCCCCTCGCGATGGGCGTCAACGCATCACCGGGTGCGGCCACGGGCGCGATCGTTCTCACGGCTGATGAGGCGGAGCGGCGCGGCGCGGCAGGGGAGAAGGTGATTCTTGTGCGGGACGAGACGACACCTGACGACCTGCACGGAATGATCGCCGCGCAGGGCATCGTCACCGCACGTGGGGGCAAGACGAGCCACGCCGCAGTGGTGGCCGTGGGGATGGGATGCCCTGCGGTGTGCGGGGTGTCTCTCTTGCGGTTTGATGGCGACGCGATTTCGATCGGCGACACGGTGTTTGCTCCCGGGGACGTCATCACCATCGACGGCACCGGGGGCGGCGTGTATTCGGGGGCGGCGCCGCTCACCGATTCCGACCCCCGAAACCCGTATCTGATGCGGGTGCTCGACTGGGCCGACCGCGCGCGCGTGCTCACGGTGCGCACGAACGCCGACACCCCGGAAGATGCCCGTCGAGCCCGTGAGTTCGGTGCCGAGGGTATTGGCCTGTGCCGCACGGAGCACATGTTCTTCAGCGACGATCGCCTGCCGCTGGTGCAGGCGATGATCCTGAGCGAGAACGACGACGAGCGCGGTCGCCTGCTTGCACTCCTGCGACCATTTCAGGTGGATGACTTCACGGGCATATTCCGCGAGATGCGGGGCCTGCCCGTCACCATCCGCCTTCTCGACCCGCCCCTCCATGAGTTTCTGCCCAGCCTGCTCGAATTGTCGCTGCACGCGGCGGATGACGTGCGAAATGGGGTACGGAACCCCGAGGTCATCGCGCAGCTGGCGCGCGCGAAGGATCTGCACGAGGTCAACCCGATGTTGGGAACCCGGGGCGTGCGCCTTGGGCTGGAGTTTCCCGAGATCCTGCGCATGCAGGCGGGGGCCATTATGGAGGCCGCGGTCGCGGTGCGCGACGAAACCGGCGAGGCGCCACTGGTGGAGATCATGATTCCACTGGTTGCGTACGAGGAGGAGCTCCACCGCGCCCGCGCGATCGTGGTTGCCGAGGTCGAGCTGGTGCTGGCGATGAGCGAAGGCCCTCGCGTGGAATACCGGGTGGGCACGATGATCGAGCTGCCCCGGGCCGCCCTGACGTCGGGCACGATCGCCCGCGAGGCCGAGTTCTTCTCGTTTGGCACCAATGACCTCACACAGACCACCCTGGGCTTCTCGCGGGATGATGCCGAGAAGGGGTTTCTCGGCACGTACCTGCGGGAGAACCTGCTCACCTCGAATCCGTTCGAGACGCTCGACGTGGATGGGGTTGGCCGGCTCATCCGGATCGCCGCAGCCGACGCACGGCCGGTTCGGCCCGACATCAAGTTGGGTATCTGCGGCGAGCACGGCGGCGATCCCGCGTCAATCGAGTTCTGTCATGGCGTGGGCCTCGATTACGTTTCGTGCTCGCCCTTCCGCGTGCAGGTGGCCCGTATTGCCGCCGGCCAGGCAGCGCTTCGCGGCGCCCACGGCGCCGCTGCCTAACCACACCCACCCATGCGGGGGCGGTGTACGATCACCGCTCGCGCATCGCGACCCCGGAGGACCGCGTCATCGCCACTGAGGAGCGTTACCGCCTTGGCAGCCTGGGAGACTTGATCGATTTGATCGTCGACGGCTGGCAGGTGGATCGCCTGCATTACGCCGAGGACTCGGCGCTCGACGACTCACACGGGTCAGTTCCCGCAGCATTTATCGAGCTCACACGGGCAGATCAGGGCCGGTACGGGATCTACATCCCCGACGACGGCAAGGCGTTCTCGCACCGTGCGCTCATCTCACTGTTCCGCGAGTGCCCGCACATCTGGAAGCACCGGTCCGCCGACCGCATCCACCAGATGGCGCAGGACTCGCCGATGGCCAATCCAAATGAGCAGGATCATTGGAGCGAGGTTGTTGAGCCGTTCCCGGGTGCCGTTATCTTCAGTCCCGGAACGCTGCGCGGAGTGGTGGCGATCGACCAGACCGATTCGGTCGGCGAGGTCACCGTCTCGCTCACGGTGCTCGAGCGCTATCACGATGGAGCCCGGCTGCGATTCATGATCCAGACCGGGGAGTCGCGCAAGCGCAAGCATCTGAACCTCGTGGGTCTCGAGGTCACTGACGATCTTGGTCGTAGTTACCGCACGGCCATTCTCGATGCCTCACGCGATGGCAACCGGGTTGAGGGTGCAGTCGCACTCGGGCCCGCAATTCCCCGGGACGCTTCAAACCTCACGGTGCGCATCGCCGGGGTGGGCGACCCGCGCAAGGCCGACGAGGCCGCCCAGGGCCCGTGGTCGTTCCCCATTCAGCTGGCGCAGGCCGTCCCCCAGCCCGTCTGAGGTGAGGGAACCCCCGCTCGGCCCCCGGGCCGCACGTGCGAAGGATGCGACCCGACGTGTGGCAGAGGACCCGTGCCCACTCCGCACGGCATTCCAGCGCGACCGCGACCGCGTCATTCACACAAAGGCCTTCCGGCGTCTCAAGCACAAGACCCAGGTCTTTATCTCGCCTGAGGGTGATCACTACCGCACGCGCCTCACCCACACGCTTGAGGTGTCCGCGATCGGTCGGACGGTCGCACGGGCGATGGGGCTGAATGAGGATCTGGTCGAGGCCATCACCATGGGGCACGACCTCGGCCATGCGCCGTTCGGTCATGCGGGGGAGCACGCCCTCGACGACATCCTGCGCCACGAGCACGGCCGCCGGTTTCTCCACAACGAGCAGAGCGTACGTGTGGTGGAGGTGCTCGAGCGCGATGGGCGCGGTCTCAACCTCACCGACCAGGTGAGAGACGGTATCCGCAATCACACGGGGGAGGGGCTGCCCGCAACTCTCGAGGGCCAGATCGTGCGCTTGGTCGATCGCATTGCCTACGTCAATCACGACATCGACGACGCCACCCGAGCGGGAATCATCACCGAGGACGATCTGCCGGCCGCCGAGATCGCCGTGCTCGGCGGCAGCACATCCCAGCGCATCACGCGCTTGGTCACCGACATCGTGGATGCCTCGGGTGACGGCCCCGTCATCGTCCAGAGCGACGAGGTGGGGGAGGCGTTCAGGTCGCTGCGTGCCTACATGTTCGCCGAGGTGTATCTCGCGGCCCCGGCATCAGACGAATCGCGGCGTGCGAGGTACGTGGTGCAGTCGCTGTTCAGGGCCTACCTCGATGACCCATTGCTGCTGCCGCCCACCGGCGACCCCGATCCAGTCACCCGCGCCACCGATTTTGTGTCGGGAATGACCGATCGCTACGCGCTCCGTGCGCACCGCGACATGTTTATTCCCCACGACGGCCCGCTCTGATGCCGCGTATCCACGACGCGAGCATCGACGAGGTGCGCCACTCCGCCGACCTCGTGGAACTCGTACGGGGCCAAGTGCAGCTGGCACGCCGCGGTGGCAGGTGGTGGGGAAGATGCCCATTTCACGACGAGCGCACGCCGTCGTTCTGCCTCATCCCGCCGGAGAACCGCACGTACTACTGCTATGGCTGTGGCGCCACGGGCGATTCGTTCGACTGGATGCAACAGCGCGAGGGCGCCGGGTCGTTCATGGAAGCGGTCGAACAGCTGGCCGACCGCTTCGGGGTGGAACTCAAGTACGACCAGGCATCTCCCGAGGAGGAGGCCCGTCGTCGTGAATCCGAGCGGGTTCGCGAACTGCTCGACCGCGCGTGCAGTTTCTATGAGGCAATGCTCTGGAAGTCGCCCGAAGCCGAGCCTGCCCGTAAGTACCTTCTGGGCCGGGGATTTCCGGAGGAGATGATCCGCAGGTTCCGTGTGGGGTGGGCCCCCTCATCGGGGACCGCATTGGCGGGACGGGCGATTCAGGAGGGCTTCTCCCGGCAGCAACTTGAGGCAGCGGGCCTCGCACGGCTGCGTGGGGGCACGGCCGCTGACTTCTTCACTGGGCGGATCACCTTTCCCATCTGCGACGCGCGGGGAAGGGTGCAGGGATTCGGTGCGCGCACGATGGACCCGAATGAGCGCGCAAAGTACGTGAACAGCGCGGAGCGCGACGGCTTCCACAAACGCGAGCTCTTGTTTGGTCTCGACTTGGCGCGGCAGTCTGCCGCCAAGGCCGGCTTTGCGGTGGTGAGCGAGGGCTACACCGACGTGATGGGCTTGCATATGGCGGGCATCGAGGGAGCGGTGGCCTGCATGGGCACGGCCCTCACCGCGGCGCAGCTACGACTTCTGGCTCGGGTGGCCTCAGAGGTGCGCCTGTGTTTTGACGCCGATCAGGCGGGGGAGCAGGCGGCGCGCCGCACCATTGAGGCTGCCAAGGGGATTCCCTTGCGCCTCGGGGTGGTGGCGCTGCCCCCGGGTTCGGATCCCGGCGAGTTGGCGGGCACGCCAGGGGGCCTCGGCGTGCTGGCAACAGCGGTCGCGGATGCCGATCCCCTCATCCCGTGGCTCGTGGACCGTCGCATCGCACGCACCCCCGACAACCCTGCCGACCGGGAACGCACGCTTGGGGAGCTTGGCGCGCTGCTTGAGGGCATGCCCGAGTCGCCCGACAAGGACGAAGCGCTGCGGCGGGTGACCGCGCTCGGTGTGTCCCCGGCGCTGCTCGATCGCTTCGTGCGACGGGTTCAGGCGCCAGGAGGGGGCTCGAAGCGTTCAGCCGCTACTCCGAATGCACTCCACCCTGACGCGCCCCCGGCACCTTCATTGGACGAGGCCCGCGAGCGCAGCCTGCTGGCGCTTGCGCTTGCGGTGCCGGAGGTGGGCCGTCCGTTGCTCTCGGGAATGCAGGCGGATCACCTCGGGTCGCCGGCACACCGTGACGCGCTCCGGCTCATTGTGGATGGCGCCACCGAGTGGCCCGAGGTCCTTCGCCCCCTTGAGGCGGCCCTGCGCGCCGAGGCCGCCGATGGTGGCAGCGAGGCACGGCTGCGCGACGCGTACTACCGGGTTGAGAAGCGGGCTCTGGAGGACGCCATGGGGGCTGCGCGCACGGCCGGGGACGACGTGGAGTACCTGCGCCTGCAATCGATGATCAAGCGCCTTGAGGTGGTGCTTCGGGGCGAGGGTTAGACGGGCGCCATCACGCCGCATGCAGTCGCGCGCACGGTGCCCGATGGCGCGGTGAGGCGCACTGATGCGGTCACCGGGTAGCCGTCAGCCGACTCGGGTCGGCGGTTCGGGGGTCCGATCCACACGATCGACGGAGCCCGTCCCAGTATCTCCGCCCGGGATGCCCAGACGAGCACTCGGGCGAGTGCAAGCGCTCCCGGGCTCACGGCTCCCGGACGCCGCCGATGGCTCACATACGCGTCGTGCGCGGCGACGCAGGCCACGAGCGTGAGTGCGTCGGCAGGGTCTGTCGGCACAAGGGCCACCTCTTCCAATACGAGGGTCGGTTCACGACCATCGTCGTCCGCGGGCCGAAGTGCTGGTGCCAGCTCCCGCAAGCGCATGGCCACCGCCATGCCGATCGCCCGCCCGGCGGCTGCCAGGTCGGGGTCGAGATCTCCCACAGGGTCCGCGCCGGACGGATGGATCACCGGCACGGCACAGACCCCGCAGCAGCGCGTTTAGGCGGCGTCAGCGACCGCGCCTGCGGCGTCGTCGGCCACGGCGTCGGTCACTTCCGTGAAGGTGAATTCGTCGGGCTCACCGCCAAGGCGTTCGCGCACGAACCAGTACACGAGTGCGCCAATGCCAATGAGCGCCAGCAACTTGATGAAGGTCTTCATGTTTCTCCTCGATTTGCGAGCCCCGGCAAACCTAACACGCGGGGTCTGACGCTGTGTCAGATGGCGTCAGCGCCGGTGGGAGGGGGTGTGGTCACCCCGGTACGGTAAGGATGACCTTGCCCACGGCAAGGTTGCTCCCGACAACGTGGTGTGCGTCGCCCGCCTGTGCGAGTGGCAGTACCTGATGAATCACGGGCGTGAGGGTGCCGTACTCAAATCGGGGGAGGGCCCATACCGAGAACGCCGTCACGATGGCGGCCTTCTCGGAGGTCGTACGTCCACGGAGGGTGGTGCCGATCACGCGGCCCTGACGCGCGAGCAGGGTTCCGAGGTCCAGTTCGCCCGTACGTCCCCCGACGAGCCCGGTGAGGATGATGCGTCCGCTGCGGGCGAGACACGCCACGTTCTCAGCGAGGTACTTCGCTCCGACAAGGTCCACGATGATGTCCGCTCCATGCTGTCCGGTCATGGCGGTGACGGCGTCTGCAAAGCCGCCATCGCCCACGGCGATTGCCTCTGCGCCCCAGTGCGCACCCACCTCGGCCCGGTCCAACGACCGCGAGGTGCCGATGCACCGGATTCCCATGGCCGCGCACAGTTGCGCCGCAGCCGTGCCCACGCCGCTGGCAATCGAATGCACGAGTGCAACGTCGCCGGGGCGACCGTTCCCGAGTGTCACAAGAGCGATCCATGCAGTGAGAAACACCTCCGGAATCGCCGCCGCCTGCTCCCAGTTCAGTCCATCCGGCACGGCCATCACCTGACCGATGGGCACGGCAACCATCTCGGCGTACCCACCGCCAGACAGAAGGCACATCACCCGCTGCCCCACGACAAAGTGCGTGTCGGTGCCCGCCGGGATGTCGATGATCTCGCCAGCGCACTCGAGACCCAGGATCTCGCTCGCGCCGGGGGGCGGGGGGTAGTGGCCGGCACGTTGCATCAGGTCGGCCCGATTGACCGCTGTGGCACGCACTCGCACGAGTACCTCGCCGTCTCCCGGGGACGGGTCCGGCACCGTCCCGAGATGCAGCACCTCTGGACCGCCCGGCGTGTCGAATGTGATCGCCTTCATGGGGTCACGATATGGAGCGATGCCGGCGGGTGCCCGCCGGCATCAATGGGGACGGTGGGAGTCGAACCCACACCTGGTTTCCCAGAGCGGTGTTTGAGACCGCCGCGTCTGCCGTTCCGCCACGTCCCCGCGGCAGAGGAGGGTTACTCCTCGGGAATGATCCGCGCCAATCCCTCATCAATGGCGACACGGCGGGTGGCAGCCGCCACGGCCGGCGCCACGGCCGGGTTGAACACGCTCGGGATGATGTAGTCCTCGTGCAGCTCGTCGTCGCTGATGGTGTCGGCGATCGCCTGCGCGGCGGCCACCTTCATTCCTTCGCTGATAGAGGTGGCCCGGACGTCGAGCGCACCCCGGAAGAGCCCCGGGAATGCCAGCACGTTGTTGATCTGGTTTGGATAGTCGGACCGCCCCGTGGCCATCACGCGCACGTACGGCGCGGCCTGCTCGGGCATGATCTCAGGGGTCGGGTTGGCCATGGCGAACACGATCGGGTCTTTGCCCATGCTCTTCAGCTGGTCCACCGAGAACGTGCCCGGGCCAGACAGACCCACAAATAGGTTGGCGCCCTTTACCGCTTCGGTGAGGTCCCCCCGGATGTTCTCGGGATTGGTGTGATCCGCGTACCAGTCCTTCATGAAGTTCATGTTCTCGGTGCGGCCGTGGTAGATCGCGCCGCGGGTGTCGCAGCCGATGATGTTGGTCACGCCAGCGTTCAGCAGGATCTTCGAGCAGGCCACCCCGGAGGCACCGATGCCGTTGACGACCACCTTCAGGTCCTCGATCTTCTGACCGGTGATCTTGCAGGCATTGATGAGTGCCGCGAGCAGTACCACGGCGGTGCCGTGCTGGTCGTCATGGAACACCGGGATGTCCAGGCGCTCCTTCAGGGTGTCCTCTACCTCAAAACACACAGGGGCAGCGATGTCCTCGAGGTTGATGCCACCGAATGCCGGGGCGATGGCCTCGCACACCCGGATGATCTCCTTTGGGTCCTTACTGTCCACGCAGATGGCGTAGGAGTCCACGTCAGCGAACTCCTTGAAGAGCAGTGACTTGCCCTCCATCACCGGCATGCCGGCAGCAGCCCCGATGTCGCCGAGGCCGAGCACTGCCGTGCCGTTGGTGATTACGGCCACCATGTTGCGCTTAAGGGTGTAGTCGAACGCGGCGAGGGGGTCAGCGGCGATGGCACGGGCCACGCTTGCCACACCGGGCATGTAGGCCACGGAGAGGTCCTCGCGGGTCTCAAGACGTGCACGGGGCACCATCTCGATCTTCCCGCCCTTATGGAGACGGAAGGTGCGGTCCTCGGCAGAGGTGACCGTGACCCCGTCCACTGCTCCAGCGGCAGCGATGACCTCATCCTCGTTCTCAACGCTCGAGGCATTCACCACCATCTCGCGTACGACGCGTCGGTGATCGGCCTCCACTACCTCCATCGACGTAATCGACCCCCCGGCGGCGCTGATGGCGCTCGCCACCTCGGCGGCGAGGCCGGGCAGGCCGTGCGCCATCTCAAGGCGGAGGGTGATGCTGTACTGCGCTGATGGTGTGACGCCCACGTGGTCCTCCAAGACCGATTGCAAACGCGGGCAGACTACCCACGAAATGCTCATTCACCCCCGGACTGGTGTCCCCTTCCGGATCAGGGGCGGCCGATGGGCGCCGATACACTCGCCCGTGTGACCTCTGAGCCCCGAACCGATGCCACCGACGCCGCCGTCAACCCGGATGGCGAGATCCTTCTCATCGATGGCTTCAGTCTGGCGTTTCGGGCCTTCTTTGCACTCCCCGAAACCATCACCCGGTCGGATGGTATGCCCACCAACGCGCTCTATGGGCTCTCGGCGATGACCATCAAGGTTATTGAGGAGGAGCGGCCATCGCGGGTTATCGTGGCGTGGGATCCCCCCGGCCCGACCTTCCGCGATGCCATCTACCCCGAATACAAAGCGGGGCGACGTGCCACTCCGGAGGGATTCAAGGCGCAGGTGCCGCACTTCCGGCCGCTGATGGAGGCCTTCGGGGCGGTCAACGTGGAGGCGGCGGGATTTGAGGCCGACGACGTCATCGGCACGCTGGCCAAGCGAGCGGGCGCGGCTGGCATGCGGGTCACCATCCTCACCAGTGACCGGGACGCATTGCAACTGGTTGACGACTTCATCAGCGTCCTTGCCACGGGCCGGGGGGTAACCGACACCACCCGGTACGACCCGGCCATGGTGCTGGAACGGTATGGAGTGGTGCCCGCGCTCATGCCGGACCTGCGCGGGATGATTGGCGATTCGAGCGACAACCTCCCCGGCGTGCCCGGTATCGGGGCAAAGACCGCGTCGCAACTGATGGAGAAGTACGGCACGCTCGAAGAGGTTCTGGCCCATGCCGGGGAGCAGACCCCCAAGCGCAAGGAGAACCTCACCGAGTTCGCCGACATGGCGCGCATGTGCCGCGACCTCTCGGTGATCGACGTCAACGTGCCGCTCGACGTCGATCCCGGCGACGTCCCGTTCATCACACGCGATAGCGAGCGCCTCGAGGCTCTTCATGCGGCATTTGAGGGGTTTGAGTTTCGCACCCTTGCGCGCCGGATCGCGGAAGAGGGTGGCAGCGGCGGAGACGAGCCAGCGGCTGTGGCACACACATCGGCGCCGTCGATGGCTGTTGTGGAGGATGCGCCGGAGTCGCTTGCGATGTCGCTCGCGGGCACGCCAGGCGCGGCTGTGGGGCTGTCGGGCGACCGGGTGGCGGTGGTGGCCGGAGAGGGCCCGGCACGAACATTCGCCGTGGCACCCACCGGTGATCCTGTAATCGGATCGGTGCTCGGTGCGGCCCCGTGGACAGCGCACGATGGCAAGGCGCTTCTACGGCGTGCCCGCTTGGATGCACCACTTCCGGCGCACGACACCATGGTGGCCGCCTATCTGCTCGACCCCCGGCGGCGTGGGTACCCACTCGATGAGATCGCAGCCGATGAGGGGATATCGGCTCGGGCGGAGGGACCGGACGAGGACGCCTCTGCCGCAGCGGTGCAGGCTGCACTCGTGCGCGATCTGGCCCCCGTGCAGGTGCGACGCATGGAGGAGGAAGGGCTCACACATCTGTACCGCGAGATTGAGATGCCGCTCATCGGGGTGCTTGCAGGAATGGAGAATCTTGGAGTTGCTATTGACGTTGACCGGCTCGCAGAGATTCGTGACCGCATCCGCATCGAGATCGACTCGCTCACCACGCGCATCCACGACCTCGCTGGCGGCCCATTCACGATTGACTCGCCCAAGCAGTTGGCTGAGGTGCTGTTTGAACGGCTCGGGTTGCCGGCTCAGCGCAAGGGAAAGACCGGGTACTCAACCGACCGAAAGGTGCTGCGGACGCTCGAGGACCAGCACGAGATCGTGCCCCTCATTGGCCGCTACCGCGAACTTGTGAAGTTGGACAGCACCTACCTGTCGGCGCTTCCCGACCTGGTGGATCCCGTCGATGGGCGTATTCACACCACCTTCAACCAGACGGTGGCGGAGACCGGCCGGCTGTCGTCCACCAACCCGAACCTGCAGAACATTCCCATCCGCACCGAGGCGGGGCGCGAGATCCGTGATGCCTTTGTGGCGAGTCCGGGTACCCACCTCATGAGCTTTGACTACTCGCAGGTTGAGCTGCGCATTCTCGCGCACTGCTCCGGTGAAACTGCTCTGCAGAACGCATTCCGCGAGGGCCTCGACGTGCATGCGGCTACGGCCGCCGAGGTATTTGGGGTGCCCCGTTCCGAGGTGGACAGGCCTCTTCGGGACCGCGCGAAGGCCGTCAACTTCGGCATCGTCTACGGCATCAGCGACTTCGGCCTGTCAGAGCAACTGGGCATCTCCCGTGCGGATGCCCGCGAATACATCGACACCTACCTGGCGCGATATCCCAAGGTGGGTGCGTTTATCGCCAGCGTCATTGAGCGGGCCACCACTGATGGATTTGTCACCACGCTGCTTGGCCGGCGCAGGCCGATCCCTGAGCTTACGGCCCGTACGCAGCAGCAGCGGCAACTGGGGGAGCGTCTTGCCGTCAACACGGTCATTCAGGGGTCGGCGGCCGACATCATCAAGATCGCGATGATCCGTGCGGCGACTGCCCTGAAATCGGCGCCGGAGCTCGGTGCCCGCCTCGTGCTCCAGATCCACGACGAATTGCTCGTGGAGGCCCCACCGGAGAGCGGCGGGGCAGTGCGATCGCTCATCACTGAGGCGATGGTGGGTGCATACGCGATGGACCCGCCGCTGGCGGTGGACGCGGGGGAGGGCATCACATGGCTGAAGGCCAAGGCCTGACCCCCCAGTGGGATCCGCCCGCGCCCGAGCCCGGGCTCGACCCATATGCAGTGCTCGAGGTACACACGGATGCCCGCCCCGAGGTGATTGAGGCGGCATTCACCGTGCTGCGGGAGATGGCTGCGAGTGACGTGAATGACGGCTCCCGCTGGCTCGCCCGGCTGAATTGGGCGCGGCGGGTGCTGATGTCGCCTCACCGCCCGGGCTGAGGCGCGGATCCCGCCTATACTCCCGCGCTCCACCAATTCGACCGGTGTCATCTGCAGCGTCTGGATGGCACCGTTTCAGCCAAGGACACCAACAACATGAGCACCGCAATCCCAGACGACGTGGTCATCATCCCACTCGATACCCCCATCTTCACGCTTGATGGGCCGGAGTACGTCGAGGTCGACGGACAGATGATTCCGAACTACGACATCACCATCCCGGAGTTTGGTGAGGGCGATGTCGTGTCCGGTCGGGTCGTGCGCATCGACAAGGACGAGATCCTGGTCGACATCGGATACAAGAGCGAGGGTGTCATCCCCCTCAGCGAGCTCTCAATCCGCAAGTCGGTCAACGTTGCCGATGAGGTGCAGCTGGGCGAGATGATCGACGCCCTGGTCATGCAGAAGGAGGACCAGGACGGTCGCCTGGTGCTGTCTAAGAAGCGCGCCCGGTTTGAGAAGGCCTGGAAGCGCATCGAAGCCGCCTCAACCGCTGGCGAAACCGTTGAGGGCACGGTCATCGAGGTCGTCAAGGGCGGCCTCATCCTCGACCTCGGGGTGCGCGGCTTCCTGCCCGCCTCGCTGGTTGACATCCGCCGCGTCCAGGACCTCGACGAGTTCCTCGGCCAGAAGCTCGAGTGCAAGGTGATCGAGCTCAACCGCAGCCGCAACAACGTCGTGCTCTCCCGTCGCGCAGTGCTCGAGCACGAGCGCCGTGAGGTGCGTCAGCGCATCCTCGACGACCTGGAGCCCGGCAAGGTCGTTGAGGGCGTCATCTCGAACATCGTCGACTTCGGTGCGTTCGTTGACCTCGACGGCATCGACGGCCTCATTCACATCTCCGAGCTCTCGTGGAGCCACGTCAATCACCCGTCTGAGGTGCTGAACGTCGGCGAGAAGGTGGACGTGAAAGTGCTCGAAATCGATCGCGACCGCCAGCGGATCTCTCTGGGCCTTAAGCAGACTCAGGCCGATCCGTGGCAGAGCGTCATCGAGACCTACCAGATCAACGACATCGTTCCCGGCAAGGTCACCAAGGTGGTCACCTTCGGTGCGTTCGTGGAGATTCACGCAGGCGTCGAGGGCCTGGTGCATATCTCCGAGCTGGCCGACCACCACGTGGA
>CAMCOB010000002.1 GCA_945876305.1 Bifidobacterium breve | reverse complement strand
CCGCCGATACCGCACTCCCACATGAGTGCCGCCACATCTGCCGGAGGAGGCATGTGCCCCACCGATTCCGCCAGGCGGGCGAAGGCATCGGGGTCGCCGCGAAGCAACCGGACCACGGCGGGCATGGCGACGGCAAGCGCCCCGGCGTGCAGGCCCCGCAGGTGCCTCGGCGGCGTGATCTCCAGAATGACGATGCGGCCACCGGGGCGCGCGACGCGCACCATCTCGCCGATGCCGATGGATGGATCGTCGAGGCTGCGCAGGCCACCAGAGGCTGTCACCGCATCGAAGCGGTCGTTCTCGTACGGCAGGTGGGTGACGTCGGCCACCTCGAAGCGGCACCGGCGATGCGTGGCAGCGGCCTTCAGGCGCGCGCGGTCAATCATGGCCGGTGAGTAGTCCACGCCGATCACCTGCCCCAGTGATGTGACCCGGTCGGCCAGGAGCAGCGCCAGGTCCCCGGTGCCGGTAAAGGCATCCAGCACCTGCGCGCCAGCGGCCACATCGGCCGCCTCGGCAGCAGCGCGACGCCAGCCCTCGCCCATTCCCAGCGTCATCACGCCGCTCACCAGGTCGTATCGGGGGGCGATGACGTCGAACGCGGCGCGGTCGTCTCTCGCGCTGTGCGGTGCATGCGCGGTGCTCATGCCTCCACCCACCCGGCTTCGCCCCAGCGGGGGAACAGCGCGTGGTCGATGCGCAGCACGTCAAGGGCCTTGCCCACCACGAAGTCGATCATGTCGCCCACCGACTGTGGCTGGGTGTAGAGCGCAGGTGAGGCCGGCAGCACCACGGCCCCGGCCTCGGTGACCGCCACCATGTTGCGCAGTTGGATGAGCGATGCCGGGGTTTCGCGCGTCACCAGCACCAACTGGCCGCGCTCCTTCAGCATCACCTCGGCAACCCGGTGGATGAGGTTGTCGCCGGTGCCATGGGCAATTTTGCCGAGCGATGAGGTTGAGCACGGCATCACAAGTGCCACTCGTGCGCCGGAGGATCCCGATGCGAATGAGCAGGCGATGTCATCGGGCGCGAGCACGTCCACGGACCCGGCGGGGTCACAGTGGCCCGCCAGAAAGCGGTCCATCACGTGGTCGCGCGAGGTGGGGCGGGGACCTTCACCGAGGATCTCGTGGCTTATCACCTGGCACCCGGCATCCGATACGCACAGGCCCACGTGGTGCCCTGCCGCAGTGAGCGCGAGGAGAGTCCGGCCGCCATAGGCGGCACCGCTCGCACCGGTGATTCCGAGGAACACACGCATGGGGAGATCGTAGGCCACGGGGGGCGAAAACGAGCCGGGGTCCCGTACTACGGGACCCCGAAATACGACCCTATCTCCGCGTTGGGGGCCTACTTGTACTTGGTACCCAGCCCATTCAGGAATGTCGACAGATTTTCGAGATCCTCGGGTGGCAGGGACGCGAAGGAAGGCATAGGCGCCACGGGTACCTTCATCCACTGGACCATCTTCGCGTTATCCCAGCCCTTGGCTCCCTCATTGGTGAGTTCTGGCCCGGGCCCTGGCGCGCCAACTCCCTTGATCATGTGGCAACTGCTGCAGCCATTGGCCAGATAGACCGCCTCGCCCGCGGACGCAGCAGCATCGAGTCCCGTGAGCGGAAGGGTCTCGCCCTTGGCGATGCCCTCGGGCGTGCTGGCACCGAGGAAGGTGAGGTAGCAAAGGCCGCTGATCACCAGTACTGCGGTACCCATTGCGAACGGTCGCTTCCAGATGCGGCGCTCGGGACCACGGTCAATGAACGGCCAGATCACCAGCAGGATGATCAGGATGTTCGGCACCATGAACGTGGCCATGATCACCGGGGTGAGCGCGTTCTGGTTCGCAAAGATCTTCAGCAGCTCGAACGCGAAGTAGAAGTACCAGTCAGGGCGCGGGAGGAAGTCGGTAGACGCCGGGTTGACCGGCTCGCCCATCTCAACTCGCACGGTGATCGCGAGCACGATGACCACCAGGATGGCGAGCCCCGCGATGATGGTGTCCTTATAGATCGCATACGGGAAGAACGGCTTGCCGTCCTTCTTCGCTGCCGCATAGTCCTTGTCGTATGCGACCTTGTCGGCCTTCTTCATCGCTTCACCTCCTGCTCATCGTCTACCCAGGCGGGCGGGAACGACACGCTGCCCTTGAGACCGGCCTCGCGATTGCGTGCGGCCTTCCGACGGGCATCCTCTTCGTCACGCTGCACACGCAGGGCACGCTTGGCCCACGGCGGCTCAGAAATGCCGAGGCGGATGATGAAGTAGAGGTGCAGGCCAATGAAGGTCGCGATTCCACCTGGAATTAACAACATATGGATCGAGTAGAAGCGCGACAACGTATCTGGCCCGAATTCAGGGCCGGCGCGGAGAATGTCGCCGATGTACGGCCCCAGGATGGGGGCGCTCGCGAAGATGTTGACGGCCACCACGGTGGCCCAATAGGCCTTCTGGTCCCACACCAGCAGGTAGCCGGTAAGGCCCATAAACATCGTCATCAGCAGGAGCATTGCGCCGGTGACCCACGTGAGTTCACGTGGGTACTTGTAGGCGCCCCAGATGAATACACGTCCCATGTGCAGGAATACGATGACGATCATCACCGAGGCGCCCCACTTGTGCATGCCCCGGACCATCCAGCCCCATGTCACCTCGTTGGTGATGTGAGCGATGCTGCCGAATGCCGTGTTGGGGTCCGGCTTGTAATACATCGCCAGGATGATCCCGGTGATGGCCTGCATGCCGAAGAGCGCCATTGCGGTGAATCCGAGGGTCTGGAACCAGCTCGTACCGGCGGGGATGTTGCGGAACATCAGCCAACGGCCGCTGTTCTTCACTCCTGACCGCTCGTCGACAAAGTCGACAACCTGGGTCACACCCTGCTCGACCGGATTCTTCGGCCCGATGTCCTTTGTGGTCATCGCGCGCTCCTAGGTGAACGGGTAGAGGTTGGAGAGGGTGCCGGTCACGGGCTCGCCGGGTGCATGCAGCGGGAAGGGCTCCTGCTCGTCAGAGATGGAGTAGGCCTTACCCACAAGCACCCGCACCTTCGGGCTGGACGACTTGGCAATGGCCTGCTGCAGGCTGAGGCGGTCATTGCCACTGGCGATGTCCGCGGCCGAGTACTGCTTGGACTGATCGACGATCTTCACGTCGAGGCGGTCGAGCGGACGGGGTGGCGGGCCACCGGTGACGAGGCCGCGTGAGTCATAGGCACCGCCGTGACACGG
Source organism: Bifidobacterium breve (assembly GCA_945876305.1). Taxonomy (GTDB): domain Bacteria; phylum Actinomycetota; class Thermoleophilia; order Miltoncostaeales; family Miltoncostaeaceae; genus SYFI01. Next base: position 54,287 of record CAMCOB010000002.1, on the reverse strand, counting down.
GCAGATAAAGCCCTGTGAACCGGCTGCGTAGGCCACTGGGCAACCTAGGTGTGCACAGCGGTTCCAGATGGCCAACATGTCCATGTCGGCGGCCGTGATGCTTGCGGCCCACGCCTTAAAGCGGGCGTCGAAGCCATCGGTGGACTCGTCTGGGCCGGGAATAGGCTTGGCCGAGGGCTCCACCAGGCCGAACATGAGGTAGACGCGCCGGTCGGCCTCGGGGTCGGTACCCGCGACGGCCAGCGAGGCGACTTCGCCGATCTTCGTGGAGGGGGTCGCGTTGGCGTATGGCGGAGCGTTCTTGAGAAAGTCGCTGGCCGGACCGATGTCAATCCAGCGCCACTCCTCGCCCTTCAGTGGGTTGGCAACTGCGAATCCAACGACCGGCACCAGGATGGCGGCGGTGAGGATTCCACCACCCGCAATGGCGACAGTGGAGAGGAAGCGGGTACGCGTGATGTACCCCGGATCGTCCGAATGATCGGGCTCCGGGATGAAGTCGGTCGCACGTGGGCCCTCGTAGGGTCCCCCCTGCGTCCCGGGCGCGCCGCTGTCCGGCTCGTCCTCAGCCACTCCGACCTCCGTAGACGTTCACTAGACCCATGACAATACCGTCGTGAAGTGAACCCGATTGCATCTGCAGGCGCAACGGGCTGATGTGGGGCCAGTTGTCCCCATTGCACCGGGACTCACCGGTACTTTTCGGCCCCCGGGAGATGGATACCGAGGTCTGCCCAGCGGGCATCCACCCGCTGTCGTACGTCGTCGCTCATGCGGATTTCGTCTGGCCAGGCGCGTACGAGGCCCTCCCCCTCCCACTTTGCCGTGGCATCAAACCCCACCTTGGCGCCGTAGGCGGCGTATGGGGCGGCGTGGTCAAGGGCGTCGACGGGGCCCTCCATCACCAGCATGTCGCGCCCGGCATCCACATTTGAGAAGGCCCGGAATGCGACCTGCGACACATCCCGTACGTCGACGTCGTGGTCCACCACCACCACGCAGCGGGTGAGCGACAGCAGGCCGAGGCCCCACACCGCATTGATGAGCTTCTTCGCATGACCCGGGTAGCGCTTCTTCACACTCACGATTGCGCAGTTATGAAACACGCCCTCCAGGGGCAGGTTCATGTCCACGAGGTCGGGCACGGTCATCTTGATGAGGGGCAGGAAGAGGCGCTCGGTGGCCTTGCCCAGCCAGAAGTCCTCCATCGGCGGCATCCCCACGATGGTGGTGCTGTAGATGGCGTCACGACGCATGGTGAGGCCGGTGACGTGAAACCTCGGGTACTGGTCAATCGGCGTGTAGAAGCCGGTGTGGTCGCCAAACGGGCCTTCATCGCCCAGGTCGGTGGCGTCCACGTAGCCCTCGATCACAATCTCGGCGTGCGCGGGCACCTCGATGTCCTGAGTGACCGCCTTCACCATCTCCACTTGCTTGCCGCGCAGGAAGCCCGCGAACATCATCTCCTCGAGCGCGGGGGGCAGGGGTGCGGTGGCGCTGTAGGTCACCGCTGGGTCGGTGCCCACCACCACCGCAACGGGCACGCGGCCCTCGCTGTCGAGCAGATGCTGGCGGCCGTCCTTGTGGATCTGCCAGTGCATCATGCATGTGCGCTTGTCGACCTTCTGCACGCGGTACATGCCGCAGTTGCGCGACCCGGTGACCGGGTCGTTACTGAACACCAGGGGCAGCGTGATGAATGGGCCGCCGTCCCCGGGCCAGCAGTGCAGGATGGGCACAAGGTCGAGGTCCACATCGTCACCGGTGAGCACCACCTCCTGGCACGGGCCGTTCTTCACGGTCTTGGTGCCGAGCGAGGCCAGTTCCCTCAGCTTGCCGAGCGCCTTCACCTTCTCCATCACGCCCTGGGGCGGTTGCATCTCGGCGATCTCGGAGATACGCGATGCGATCTGGTCGAGGTCGGTGCCGCCAAGGCCGGCGGCCATGCGGCGCTCGCTGCCGAACTGGTTGATGAGCACGGGCATTTTGGAGCCCGTGACGTTGGTGAAGAGAATTGCGGGGCCACCGGCCTTCATCACCCTGTCGGCAATCTCGGTGATCTCAAGATGGGGGTCCACCTCGGTATGCACCTCAACGAGCTCGCCCATGTCGCGGATGACCTGCATCCATTCGCGCAGATCCTTCATCGTGCCAGCGCCTCAGCCAGCGCCGGTGCGGGGTCGAGCCCCGCGGCGATGTCCACGATCGGTGCAGACAGTCCTTCGCGGAGCGCCGCGCGTGCCATGCGCACGGCGCCCTGCGTGGCCACCTCGTCACCGGCCACCGCGGCGGCGGTCGCGCGCCACAGCGGCAGGAGATCGGCGTCGCGCCCGGCCGCAACGGCTGCCGCCGAGAGCGCGACCAGGTCGGCCAGCGCCTCCACAACCGAAAGGTCACCGGTGGCCGCCACCCGCACCAGACCCTGCGCGTAGCAGTAGTCACCCGCAAGCACGGCCGCGCCCATGTCCACCTCCGACACGTGACGCGGTGTGCCGTGGTGCAGCAGAAATCCCTCGAGGATGAGCTCCAGGCCGAGGGCGTGTTCGCGGGCCAGCGGTGGGCACACCAACGGCACCAGCACCTCATCGGCGTCAATGGTGTGACCGGCCAGTCCGGGCTGCGCTGCCAGCACGGCTGCCACCGAATCGGCAGTGAGGGTGCTCATGCCATGCCCTCAAGTGCCCGTGCGAATGCCTGTTCAGTTGCGCGGAACTCGTCGTCACCATGGATGGTGCTCGTAAACCACGCCTCAAACTGCGAGGGCGGTGGATACACGCCATTGGCCAACAGGCCCCGTGCCAGCCGGGCGTAGGCATCGGTATCGCAGGCGGTGGCCTCGGCGTAGTTAGTAACCGGGGAATCGGTGAAGAAGGGCGTGAGCATCGATCCGACGCGCTGAACCGTGACCGGCGCACCGCTTTCACGGATGACCGCTTCGAGCCGTGCGCCGTTTTCCTCAAGCTGCGCGTAGGTGCCCTCGGCCGCAAGGCGGCAGATGACGGCGAGCCCCGCAGTGGTGGCAAGCGGATTGCCCGACAAGGTTCCGGCCTGGTAGCAGGGGCCCTCTGGTGCCAGTTCGCGCATCACATCGGCCCGCCCACCGAACGCGCCGACCGGCAGGCCGCCGCCAATGACCTTGCCCATGCACGTGAGGTCGGCCTTCACACCGAAGCGCTCCTGGGCCCCACCGCGGGCCACCCGGAATCCGGTGATGACCTCGTCGAGAATAAGCAGTGCGCCGGTGCGGTCGCAGGCGGCGCGGAGGCCCTCAAGATAGCCCGGCGCGGGAGGCACCACGCCCATGTTGCCGGCGACGGGCTCCAGGATGATCGCCGCGGCACCCTCGAGTGCGACCTCGGCTGCCGCAAGGTCGTTGTACGGCACCAGACGGGTGGCGGCGGTGGCGCCCGCCGTCACGCCTGGGCTGGTGGGTACTCCCAGCGTGGTGGCCCCACTGCCGGCCTGCGCGAGCAGGCCGTCGATGGCGCCGTGGTAGCCGCCCTCGGTCTTTACGATCACCTCACGGCCCGTGGCGGCGCGCGCGAGGCGCACTGCACCCATCACCGCCTCGCTGCCGCTGGAGGTCATACGAAGGCGCTCGATAGACGGCATGGCGTCACGTATGGCCTCGGCGAAGACGATCTCCCGCTCGGTGGGGGCGCCATAGGAGGTGCCACGGGCGAGGGCATCGCGCAAGTCGTCAATCACCACTGGCGGTGCGTGGCCGAGAATGGCCGGGCCCCATGAGGCCAGGTAATCGACGTACGCGTTGCCATCCACGTCGAACACGTGGGTGCCCTCGGCGCGGTCGATAAAGATGGGGTCACGCCCGATGCCCCGCATGGCACGCACGGGCGAGTTGACCCCGCCCACCAGCGACTGCTTCGCGCGCGCGAACAGTTCCTGGCTCCGGGTATCGGTGAGTGACGCAGGCATGGGTCAGGCGGTCGGCAGGGGCGCACCGGCGATGGCGATGTCCTCCCATGCCCGGTACTCGGGTGAGTAGTACTTGAGCCGCACCTTCTTGAACTCAAAGGTTGAGTAGAGGACGGCGTAGTCGTCCCCGGTGAGGCCGGCCTCGGCCGCGAGCGCCGCGATGGTCTCCTCGCAGGCGTCCTTCGACTTGGCGTGCACCATGGTGAAGAGGCTGTAGGGCCAGTCGTCGTAGGTGGGGCGCTTGTAGCAGTGGCTCACCGACTTGAAGGTGGCCATACGGCTGCCGAAGTCGTCGACGCTGTCGTCGGGCACCTTCCACACGGCCATGCCGTTGGCACCGAATCCCGCCTTGCGGTGGTTCAGCACTGCAGCGAAGCGACGCATGACGGTGCGGTTCTGCATCTCCTGCGCCTTGGCGATGAGATCGTCGGGATCGATACCGGCGGCATCCGCCCAGGCGTCGAACGGTGCCGGCACGAGCGGGAGGTCCTCCTGCAGGATGAGGATGGCCGCGCGGTCCTCGTCGGTGGGCGGCTTGCCATCGCCGCGCTGTGGTGCGGGCATCGGTGCAACCCTGGCGACGTTGCCACTGTCGCCGGTCATGTCCAGCTGCACATTGATCTTGTACAGCGTGATCGTGGGAAGGATGCGCATGGACGTGGCGCCCGTCTCGCGCGCGAGGATGTCGAGCGTCTCCTCGAGCGACAGCCGCGACTCGGGCTCGAGTGCAAGCGTGAACCACATGTTGAAGTTGTGGGTGCGGCGGTAGTTGTGGCTCACACCGGGGTGGCCATTGATCACGGCTGCGGCATCAAACAGCAGCTCATCCGGGTACGACGCCGCAACCAGCGTGCTCTCGTAGCCCAGTGCCCGGGTGTCGAAGATGGCGGACACCTGCCGAATGATCCCGGCGTCCTTCAGTACCTGCATGCGGGCAAGAACCTCGTCCTCACCGATGCCCACGGTCTCGGCGATGGGGAGGAATGGGCGGCGCTCCAAGGCGATTCCGGCCTGCAGCGCATTGAGCAGCCGCTGGTCCACCTCGTCGGGCTTGTGGCGCGTGGGCTTGGCTTCGGTGGTGCTCACGATGCGTCCTCTTTCATCCACTTGGCCGCGTCAATTGCGGCATAGGTGATGACGATGTCGGCCCCGGCCCGCACGATTGCGGTGAGGGTCTCCATCATCGCCTGGCGTTCATCCAGCCATCCGCGCTCGGCGGCGGCCTTGATCATCGAGTACTCACCACTCACGTGGTACGCGGCCACCGGCAGGTCGGTCGCGCCCCGCACGGCGTGGACGACGTCGAGGTAGGTGGCGGCCGGCTTCACCATCACCATGTCTGCGCCCTCGGCCACGTCGGCCCGCACCTCGCGCAGGGCCTCGCGGATGTTGGGCGGATCCATCTGGTATCCGCGGCGGTCACCATGTCCGGGGGCCGATCCAGCTGCCTCGCGGAAGGGCCCATAGAAGGCTGATGCGTACTTGGCCGAGTACGACATGATCGCCGTGCCCTCGTTGCCGGATGAATCGAGCGCAGTGCGGATGGCACCCACCCGTCCATCCATCATGTCGCTCGGGGCCACCACATCTGCACCGGCACGCGCATGGCTCACTGCGGTGCGTGCAATCACGTCGAGTGAGGGGTCGTTGTCCACCTCACCGTCGGCACCCAGCACACCGCAATGCCCATGGTCGGTGTAGGCGCACAGGCACACGTCGGTGATGACCACCAGGTCGGGCACCCCGGCCTTGAGGGCACGCACAGCCTGCTGCACCACGCCGTCATCGGCGTGGGCGGAGGTGGCCACGGCATCCTTCTGATCGGTGACGCCAAACAGCAGCACGCCACCCACGCCGGCCTCGTAGGCAGCGCGGGCCTCCTCCACCATCAGGTCGGGCGAGAGCCGGGCAATTCCTGGAAGCGCATCAATCGGCTGGCGGATTCCCTCACCGGCGACCACGAACATGGGCAGCACCAGCTGTGACGGGCGCACCACCACCTCGCGCACCAGGCGCCGGATGGCATCGGTGCGGCGCAGCCGGCGGTGCCGGACAATGGGGAACGCGCCTGTCGCGGCGGCGGTCTCGGTGCTTTCGGATCCCACGACTCGCGAGTGTATCGTCGGTTTCGTGACTGACGGAGGGGGTCGGAGCGGGTTCGGGGCGATGGGGTCAGGTGACCCCGCTCTTGATGCAGCGGGCATTTCGCCCGCGCACATGATCGCCGGCTACCACGCGGGCCTCTTCCCGATGGACTCCGAGGACGATGTGGGGCCGGTTGGCTGGTACTTCACCGATCCGCGCGCAGTCATCGTCACGGCCGATGCCCGCATTCCGCGCACGGTGGCCCGCATGCTGCGCCGCCGCGCCTACGACGTGCGTGTGGATACCGCCTTTGGCGAGGTGCTCCGGGCCTGCTCCGGCGATCGCGATGGCGTGTGGCTCACCCCGCGGCTCATCGGTGGATACGAGGCCCTGCACGACCTCGGCATTGCGCACAGCATCGAGGCATGGGACGGCGACGTGCTCGCGGGGGGCCTGTTCGGCATCGCGATCGATGGCCTGATGACCGCCGAGAGCATGTTCCACCGGCTGCCCGATGGTGGAAATGCGGCAATCGCAGGGCTCATCGGGATTGCACGCATCAATGGGTTCACGCTCATCGACGTGCAGATGGAGTCGCCCCACGTGATGCGCTTTGGCGCCACGTTGATTAGTGCCGACGCCTACACGGGGTTACTGGCGGAGGTGCTCAGGGGCTAGGTGTGCATGCGCCGGGCCAGTACGAAGCGGGCGATCACGCCGTAGGCGATGGCGATGAGTGCGAGCAGGCCGATGCCCGACCACAGTGATGTGGTGACCTCGGGATCGACCAGCACTTGCTGGAACACCCGGGCTGCGGGGCCGAACCCGGCCACCGCACTTGCCCAGTAGGCCACATCGCTGCCGGGGATGAGCGCCACCACGGCCAGCGGCAACGAGATCATAAGACCGGCCAGCAGGGCTGTGCGGGTCTCGCGCGCAAGCGCACCGATGAGAAGTCCGAAGGCCCCGAACGCGAGGCCTGCAACAAGCAGTGCGATGACCCAGATGCCCCATCGTCCAACCGTGACCGACGTCGAGACGGCGACCACGCCCAGCAGCACCATGCCCACCACCAGCGCGGCTGCGGCCGAGACGACGGCCTTCTGGGCGATGATCGATCCCGGGCTCACGAGCCCCCGACCCAGGCGCGAGAGCACCCCGTCCTCCCGCTCCGCCGACAGCAGCGCCGCCGACAACAGCACGCTCACCAGTCCAAGGCCCACCACGAGCGCTCCGGCGATGCCCAGCGCAGAGAGAGGTTCGCGGCCCGGCGCGCCAGCCTTCACATCGAGCCGGATCGGGCTTGCGATGGCCTTGGCCGCAGGCTTGGCCAGGTCGAGGTTTTCACCGACACCGGTAATGAAATCGAGCAGGGAGGCAGCCTTGGCAGCCTCCTCCGGCTTGCCCGCCGCCCGGAGCGCGCGCTGCATGTCCCTGATGGTCTGCTGACTGCTCTTCAGCCCCGCCAGGGTGCCGGTCTGCCCAAACAGCGCCACATTGCCACCGTTTTTGATGAGGTCAACCAGATTGAGCACCTGCCCCACATAGGCTCCGGCCAGCGCTTGGTTGAGACGGAACACCATGGCTTCGAGCCGTCGCTCGATGGCCTGCGCTTCGATGGGCGAGCGCGGGTTGGTCTGCAGGGTGATCACAGGCGAGCGGATGCCGGTCTGGAGGTCACTCACGAAGCCCTCGGGAATGGTGAGTACCGCGCTCACCTTGCCGTCGCCCAGCGCCTCTGTGGCCTGTTGCGCGTCGACCCGAACGAGGTTGACCACCTCTCCCAGCCGGTTGGCGTAGTCGTCTACGGACAGTCGCTCGTCGCCAACCTGCACGGTGCGCCCCGACTGGGCATCGAGGTTGACGAAGGCCACCGACGGCTTGGCGTCGCCACCCGAGAGCGCGATGGCCAGCAGCACGGCGATGACGATCGGGTAGCCGATGAGGATGGCCAGGAGGCCCCGGCTGCGCCCGAGCACTCGCAGGTCCTTGATGAACAGCAGCCGTCCGGCGCGCAGCATCTTCACTGGTCGTCGCCCACCAGTGCCATAAAGGCGGTCTCGCCTGCCGCCGGGCCAGACGGGTCGGTGCCCGCCGCACGGATGAGGTCGTCGAGCGTGCCGTCCATGCGCAGTTGCCCGCCCACGAGGGTGACGATGCGATCGGCCGACCGCGATGCCTCGTCAATCGATTGGGTTGAGAACACGAGCGCCATGTCCCCATCGGCCACCATCTCCGTAATCCAGTTCCACAGCCGATGGCGCTGGTCGGGGCTGAGCGTGCCCGTGGGCTCATCCAGAAGCAGGAGCGCGGGCTGTCCCGCAAGCGCGATGGCCAGGTTGAGGCGCTGCAGCGTGCCGGTTGACAGGGCTGACGCCGGGCGATCGGCCACCTTGCCCAGATCTGCGCGCTCGATGAGTCCATCGGCCACCGCACGTGGGTCTGCGGCGCTCTCGAGCCCCGCGAACAACCGTAGGTTCTCGCGTGCCGTCAGGCGCGGGTAGAGCGCCGGCCGCTGTGGCACCCATCCCACCGCCAGCGCCGGGCCGCCAGCCCATTCGATGCTGCCAGCGCTTGCGACGCCAACTCCGGCGAGAATCGACAGCAGCGTAGTCTTGCCCGCACCATTGGGGCCGATGAGGGCGATGCGCTCACCACGGGAGATGGCGAGGTCAACCGGCGCCAGTGCCTCAAACGATCCATAGCGCCGCGCGATGCCACGTGCGGTGAGGAGGGCGTCGCCCCTCATGCGGCGATGGTCAGTCTGCGCCGCTCGAGCGCGGCGCCTCGGGGATTCGCGTGGGCACGTCGAGAGTATCCCCGGAATTCGGGTCGGGGGACGGGCGCCGTGGTGGTGGAGCAAAGCCCGATGCGGTGGGTTGGTCGTCGGCGAGCGGCGTGCTGCCAAGCCCCGCCAATTGCGGCATACCGAACCAGCCCATGCGCCTGCTGGTGTAGATGGCGGTCTCCTTGAGCAGCACCACGACAGGGATGGCAAGGATGATCCCGGCGAATCCGTACAGCTCGTCGCCGATGAGGATGCCGAAGATCACCACCAGCGGATGCACTCCCACGGCGTCGCCCATGACCTGAGGCACCACGACGTGGCCCTCGAACTGGTGGATGGCAATGAACGCAAGAATGACCCAGAGCGCGGTGATGGGTGAGGTGAACAGCGCCAGCAGCACTGGTGGCAATGCCCCGAAGATGGGCCCGATGTACGGGATGAACTCCATCACGAACACCCAGGCCGCGAAGAGCGCGGCATACGTGGCCCCCTGAGCGAAAATCCCCGTGACGCCAAAGATCCAAAGCACCATCCCCGCACTCACGCCGATGATGAGGCACACCAGGGTCTGGGCCTTGATGTATTGCCCCAGCGTGCGTTCGGTGCGGCGCAGGAACTGGGCTGCTGATGGGCCACCGATCTGCTGCGCGAAGCGGGCGATGCGCGGGGCATCCAGCAGCATGTAGACGGCCGCCACCAGAATGATGATGATGACCACCAGCACGCTGAGGGCGCTGAGTGAGTACGACACGGCATTGCCCGAGATGCCACTTGCCCATGACCGGATGGCCTGCAGCGCGGCATCGGCCTTCTGCTGCACATCCACGTTGATGCCACTGCGTTCGAAGAATGCCTGCAGGTTCTGCACCTGCCGCTGGGCCTGATCGGTGTACAGCGGCAGGTTGCCGCGGATCGCCTGGATCTGGTTCTGAATGGGGGGGATGAGCAGCACGACAGCGGCTGCCACCGCCCCGATGAACGAGAGGAACACCGTTGCCACGGCAAGGCCACGTGGTACGTGCATACGCCTGAGGAACCGCACGAGGGGGTTGAGCAAAAGGGCGATGATGACCGATACCAAGAACACGAAGATGACGCGTCCGAGGGTCTGTCCCGCGATCCAGAGGATCACGACGATGCCCGCCGTGGCGGCAATAAGTGCCCACGCCGGCGTGCTGGCCTGTCGGCCGATCATGGAGTTCATGATATCGCCCCCAACCCAGCCAGCCCGCCATTCGGTCCGGCTGGTCTAGCCTTGTCACGTCGATGCCGAATCTCTCTCGCGATGAGCTGAAGTGGCGACGCGACGAGCGCCGGCAGGCCGACCGCCACCGGAGCAATCGCGCGCTCAACACCGTGGTCGCCCCGGCCCTGCTGGCCGTGGCGGTGATCGTGGCCGTCGTATTGGCTGCCACCTGGGGTGGCACCGCGGCCGATGCCCCCGTGGGTTTGGTGGCCTCGCCCGTTCCCGCCGCCGCTGGCGCCACCGCGCCGCAGCGTGTGGTGATGGGCCGCTCCGGACGCCTTGAGGTGGTGCTGCCCGTGGCCGAGAAGCAGGTGACCGTCATCTACTTCCATGGGGTGACCGACCCGGGCGCCATCGCCATGACCCCGGCGAGCGGGCTGACCAACAAGGTGACCGCGGAGGATGGGTCGTCGGGCACCCTGACGTCCGTGGTTGATGTGGGTGCCGCAGCGGGATCGGTGGTCTACAGCCCGGTGGACGGGGTGGTCACGGCGGTCAGTCCGTACCGCGTGTTCGGCCGCCCAGAGGGACTGGCGATCGTCCTCACGCCCTCCGGCATGCCCGACGTCGCCGTGAGCATCACCCGCGTGGAGCCGGCGCCCGATGGCGTCGTCCTTCAGGTGGGAAGCGCCGTCGGGGCCGGTCGTACCGTCATCGGGCGCGTGCGTGACATGTCGCGGGTCGAGACCCCCGCCATCGCCAATTACACCAACGACTCCGGAAACCACATTGCCATCGAACTGCTGCGTCAGACCACCGGGCCAGGTGCCTGAGTGAGCGACCCCGCCGTGTTCCGTGCCGTCATGATCGGCGATGTATTTGGTGCCCCCGGCATGCGGGCCGTCGAGATGGTCCTTCCGCGCCTGCGCGAGCAGCATTCGCCGAACATCGTCGTGGTCAATGCCGAGAATGCCGCTGCCGGGTCGGGTACCACGCCCAAGCAGGCGAAGGCGCTCTTCGAGGCCGGCGCTGATGTACTGACCGGCGGGAATCACACGCTCCGCCGAACCGAGTACGTGGCCACGCTGGAGGAGGACCCACGGGTGCTGCGACCGGCCAACCTGGTGGCGCGCGGCGCGGGTTCGGGCAGCGTGGTGGTGGATGCCCGAGGGGGCTTCCGGGTGGGTGTGCTCAACCTCATCGGGTCGGTATTCATCGAAGCGGCCCAAAGTCCCTTCGCGGTGGTTGACGATCTGATCGATCGCATGCGCCGCGAGACCCATCTGGTGATCGTCGATATGCATGCCGAGGCCACCAGCGAGAAGCGCGCAATCGCCCATCACCTGGATGGTCGCGCCACCGTGGTGTTCGGCACGCATACCCACGTGCCCACTGCCGACGAGCGCATCTTGGCTGGGGGTACCGCGTACATCAGCGATATCGGCATGACTGGCCCGCACGACTCGATCATCGGGGTCAAGGCCGAACCGGTGCTGCGCAGGTTCCTCACCGGCTTGCCAGCGCGGTTCGAGCCCGCCACCGGTGATGTGCGCGTTCAGGGGATCGTGGTGGATGCCGGCGCGGATGGTCGTGCCACGCGCATCGAGCGCTTTGACATCCCCGTCGACGTCTCGGTGAATTAGCCCCGCGACTCGACGGGCACGAGGTCATCTGTGGGCGCGGGTGGATTCTCGAGGCGCTGAAGCCATGGGATGCGCCGCACGCCCAGCAGCAGGAGGGTGCCCACCACGACGACCGCCACGATGAGGCCCCACTGCGATGCGGTGGGGATCTCGATCTCAAAGAATGTGGTGAGCCACGGGATGTACAGCCCGACCGACAGCAGCACGACAAACCCGGCGACCATGCCCCACACCCATGTGCGCACCTTGCGCCGCTCAACCCCCCGCTCCAATTCGATGACCACGGCGAGCCCCAGGAACGTGGCGGCGAGGATCGCGGCCGTGCGGGCTTCGGAGATGGTGCCGTCAAGCGGTCCGCGCATGAGCAGGTATGCCGCGGTAATTGCCATGGCGATGACTGCGCCTGCAGGGACCGAGAATGCCATCAGGCTGCGCATAAAGCTGTCGCGCCGCACCGCACCCTCACTGCGTGACAGCGCCAGGAAGAACGCGGGGATACCGATGGTGAGCGATGAGGTGATGGACAGCTGCCTGGGCAGGAACGGGAAGGCGATGGGCAGCAGCGAGAAGCACACGAGGAGCAGCGCCGAGTAGACGGACTTGGTGATAAAGAGCTTGGCCACCCGATGGGTGTTGCGGATGATCTGACGCCCGGCCTCAATGGCGCTTGGCAGCGTGGAGAAGGCATTGGTGAGCAGCACCAGGTCGGCCACGCCCTTGGCCATCTGGCTGCCGTTGCCCATGGCCACGGCCAGGCGGGCCTCCTTGAGTGCCAGCACGTCGTTGACGCCGTCGCCGATCATCGCCACGTAACGCCCGTTGGCGGTCATGGCGCGCACCAGTGCCCGCTTTTGTTCGGGGGTGATGCGCCCGAACACCGCCGTGTCGCGAACGATCTCAGCGAGCGCCTCGGGGTCGTCGGGCAGGTCGGGCCCCTGCATCGCCTTGTGTGCATTCTCCACGCCACAGGCGGCTGCCACGGCCTGCACGGTGCCGATGCCATCTCCCGAGATGACCTTTACCTGCACGCCCTCGCGCTGCAGGAACCGCACGGTGTCGGGTGCGTCGGGCCGCAGGGCCTCCTCCATCAGGATGGCGCCGGCTGCGGTCATGGGCGGGAGGTGCCCCATGCCGTTCTGGTCCTGGTCTTCATCGAGAGCCCCGGTACCGGTTGCCACCAGCAGCACGCGTCGGCGCTCGGCCTGCTCGGCGGCGATACGCGCGGCAAGGGCGGGGGGGATTGCCACCCCAATGCGCTCCAGGATCTCGGGCGCTCCCAGCACGATGGTGCCCGCCCCGGGCAGCGTGACGCCACTCCACTTGCGCACCGACGCGAATGGCACCTGCGTTGTGGGCGTGAGGGCATCCTCGGGCATGGCGCGCGCGATGGCGTCGGCCGTGCCATTTCTTGCCGCTGCGCTGGCGGCCAGTTGGCCGGTGAGCCGCCGCACGTCATCCTCGTTGTGCCCCGGTGCGGCCACCACGCCCACCACATCGAGCCGGTTCTCGGTGAGCGTGCCCGTCTTGTCCACACACACGGTGTCCACGCTGGCCAGACTCTCAATGGCGTTGAGCTGCTGCGCCAGGGTGCCGATGCGGCCCAGGCGCATGGCGGCGACCGCGAATGTGAGGCTGGCCAGCAGCACCAGACCCTCGGGCACCAGCGGTACGAGGGCGGCCACCGTGCGCTGGGTCGATCCCACCACCCCGAGGTCGATCCAGAAGGTCGACGCGATCATGAGCACGGCCATGGGCACCATCACCACGATGAGGATTCGCAGGATGCGGTTGATGTCCAGTTGCAGGGGCGAGAGCTGCACACGGTTGCCCTTGGCCTCGGCGGCCAGCCGTCCGGCGAATGAGTCGATACCGACCGCGGTCACCCTGTAGGCACCGCTGCCGGCCACGCAGAACGATCCGGACAGCACCGGATCGCCATCTACCCGCGAGACCGCGTCGCTCTCGCCGGTGAGGGCCGATTCATCAAGGCTCAGCACGGTGGCCCGCACCATCTCGCCATCGGCCACAACCTGGTCGCCGGGCTCAAGCAACACGACGTCGCCCGGCACGATGTCGGCGACGGCCAACTCAACGGGCTCGCCATCGCGCAGCACGGTGCCGTGAGGTGCCACCAGCAGTGCCAGCCGATCGAGCGTGCGCTTGGCCCGGCTCTCCTGCACGATGCCGATGAGCGTGTTGGCAATGAGCACCCCGGCGAACAGGGCGTCGCTGAACAGCCCCAGTACCAGGATGGGGATGAGCAGGATGATCAGCACCAGATTGAAGAGCGTGAAGGTGTTGGCCCACACGATCTCGGCGTACGAGCGGCTGGTCCGGGGCACGCGACGCGGACCCATCTCGGAACGGATGCGTTCGGCATCCGCCTGAGTGAGTCCTGTGATCGGGGTGGTGGGGGTGGTGGCCGCCATCGCGGGCGAGACTAGTCGGGAACTTGCGGTATCCCGAGGGGTGATCGCCTCGACACATCGCCGAACCGGGGCCACGGGGCCTTGCCCGGGTACCCGGGGGTCAGCGCGTTATCGCTCGCGATGCCGCGTTCACGCCTGCGATCAGCGCGAGCAGGCGATGGGCTGTCGCCTCCACCGTCTCCCGACCAGCCGGAACATCAGTCGTCGGCGAAAACTCTGGGAGCGGCAGCCAGCGCGAAGAGGATCCAGAGGACGCCGAGCGCGAAGGGGATGTAGCCCACCTCGGCGCGGTCGTACCAGCCAGCCCACGTGGTAATGACCCCGAGGGCGAGCAGTGTGGTGACGATCCAGATGGGGAGACGCTTCACAGGTACCTCTCGTGCGTGGTCGTGTTCTTCGCTTGTTCGCGGGGCACTTTACCCGCCCCGGAAGGGTAGTCTCCCGGCCCGCGATGACGGATCCCACTCCACAGCAGGTGCAGGTGACCCTTGATGAGCGCCCGGAGGGCATCATCGTGTTCGTCGCTGGCCCGATTGACGCCAGCACGCTCACCGAGGTGTCCGCGGTGCTCACCGAAGCACAGCGTGATGGACGCACCCTGTACGTGGATCTCTCGGGGGTCACGTTTATCGATTCGCGTGGTCTGGGAGCGCTGCTCGCCGCCAATGAGCGCGCCCGTGAGGGTGCCGCGGCACTTCGCATTCATGCCCCGTCAGACGCCGTGCGCCGGCTCCTCACGATCTCAGGCGTCACCGCCGTGATCATCGAGGCCGACGAGCTGCCGGCCCCGTAGCGCCCCGCACCACCACGGCGGCTCCCCGGTACTTGACGCCGGGATTACGATCAGTGCATGAGCATGATCTACGAAGTGACCGGAATGACCTGCGGCCATTGCCAGCGGGCCGTGGAGGATGAGGTGGGTGGCGTTCTCGGCGTGACCGGCGTCGAGGTGGATCTGGCGACCGGCAGGGTGGAGGTGCACGGCGATGCCGATGACACCGCCGTGCGCGGTGCCATCGAGGAGGCGGGTTACGCCGCAGTCTGATCAGGGGCCAGTTGCCACCCGCGAGGCCAACCTCGCAATTGAGGGGATGACCTGCGCCGCGTGCGTGGCACGGGTGGAGAAGGCGCTCAACAGGGTTGATGGGGCCACCGCATCGGTGAGTCTTGCCACCGAGCGTGCCCGCGTGCTGGTGCCCGAAAGCATTGACGACGCCGTGCTCATTCAGGCTGTACGCGCAGCCGGGTATGGCGCCCGGGCGGCCGCCGACGCCCCGCTCGACACCTCGGGTGCCGTGGCCGATGCCGCGGCGCACCTTCGCATCCGGCTCATCGTGGCCGTTGTGCTCTCGGCGCCGGTGCTGCTGGTCTCGATGATCCCCCCGCTGCAGTTCCCCGCCTGGCAGTGGGTGTCGTTTGCGCTCGCCACCCCGGTGGTGTGGTGGTGCGGTTGGACCTTCCACCGTGGCGCCTGGCAGGCGCTTCGCCACCGGGGGTTCTCGATGGACAGCCTGGTGTCGCTTGGTTCGGCCGTGGCCTGGGCCTGGAGTGCGGTGGCCGTCATCTTTCTGGGCGCGGGTGAGATCGGCATGACCATGCACATGTCGCTTACGCCATCGGGTGGCTCTGGCGCAGAGGTGTACTTCGAGGTGGCCGCAGGCATCGTGGCCCTTGTGCTTCTGGGCCGCTGGCTGGAGGCCCGTGCCCGCCGTACGGCCGGCAGCGCCATTCGCGCCCTCCTGGCCCTTGCACCGGATCGCGCCACGCTTCTGCGCGATGGTGTGGAGAGAGAGGTGCCCGTCGCCGAGGTTGTGGTGGGCGATCTGGTGGTGGTGCGCCCCGGGGAGCGCATTGCCGTGGATGGCGAGGTGGTTGAGGGGCAGTCGGCGGTTGACCGGGCGCTCCTCACCGGGGAGAGCGTGCCCGTGGAGGTCGGCCCCGGAGATGAGGTGGAGGGCGGGTCCCTCAACGCGGGCGGACGCATTGTGGTGCGTGCACTCCGTGTTGGCAGTGAGACCGCCGTGCACCGTGTGGCTGCGCTTGTGGAGGTGGCCCAGGCAGGAAAGGCACCTGTGCAGCGCCTGGCCGACCGCGTGGCCGGGGTCTTCGTGCCCGCCGTCATCCTCATTGCGGTCGGCACGCTCATCGGCTGGTTGGCCACGGGGCACCCGGCCGGCGAGGCCATGACGGCCGCGGTCGCCGTGCTCGTCATCTCGTGCCCGTGCGCACTCGGCCTTGCCACCCCGGTGGCCCTGATGGTGGGAACGGGCCGTGGTGCCGAGCTTGGAATCCTCATTGGCGGTCCCGAGGTGCTGGAGAGCACCCGCAGGGTGACCGTGGCCGTGCTCGACAAGACCGGCACGCTCACCGAGGGGGTCATGAAGGTGGCCGATGTGCGCCCGGCTGCGGGGCATGATCCGGACCGTGTGCTGGCGCTGGCCGGCGCCGCCGAGGCGGGCAGCGAGCACCCCATCGGCCGGGCCATTACCGCCGCGGCGGCGGAGCGGGCTGCCCTGTTGCCGGTGGGCGCTTTCGTCGCCCAGGCGGGGGTCGGCGTGACTGCCGACGTCGATGGCCATCAGGTGCACGTGGGTCGCGCTGAGGAGGGTGCCGCCGGATCACACACCACGGTGCGCGTGACCGTCGACGGCGAGGATGCCGGGCTCATTGAGGTGAGCGATGTCGTGCGCCCCGAGAGCGCCCAGGCGATTGCGATGCTTCGTGAGTTGGGCCTTCGTCCGCTCATGCTCACCGGCGACGCCGCAGGCCCCGCCCACGCGGTTGCTGCCGTCCTGGGTATTGACGACGTGGTGAGCGATGTCTTCCCCGAGGACAAGTCGCGGGTGGTGCGCGAGCTGATGGAGGCGGGCGAGGTAGTGGCCATGGCGGGCGATGGCGTGAACGATGCCCCCGCGCTGGTGACCGCCGATCTGGGCATCGCCATGGGTACCGGTACCGACGTGGCCGCCGAGGCTGCCGACATCACGTTGGTCACCCCCGATCCGCGCGCCATCGCCGATGCCATCCGGCTGTCACGCCGAACGCTCCGCACGATTCAGGGCAATCTGCTGTGGGCCTTCGGCTACAACGTTGCGGCCATCCCGCTTGCCGTAATGGGCCTTCTCAACCCACTTATCGCCGCCGCGGCAATGGGACTTTCGAGCATCTTCGTGGTGACGAACTCCCTGCGTCTTCGGGGTTTCAAGCCGGCCCGCTAGGCTCCCGGGCGTGTCGCGGCAATACCTGGGAAGCGGCGGACGCCTTGAGGGCGGCCCCGCAGATGAGCTGATCGCAGCGGGCTACCGCTACGAGGCCGCCGCCGGACCCCGTCTGGCGGATGGACTCTCCACCTCTGATCTGGCTCACGTGGTGGCACTCACCGAAGCCGAGGCCATTCCCGCTGACCAGGCCAAGGCGCTCCTCACAGCCCTGCTCCAGCTCGATGAGATCCCCGGCGACGAGTTTCCCTTTGACCCCGCGCTGGGCGATGCCTTCAACAGCCGTGAGCACCAGCTGAAGGAGCGCGCGGGCAACGTGGCCGCCGGATGGTTGTCTGCCGGGCGCCCGCGCCGCGAGGCATTCCGCGTGGGCCTTCGCCTTGTGGCACGCGATGCCGCGCGCGACCTGCATGACGCCTGCATCGACCTGGCATCTGCGCTCACGCGTCTGGCCGATCGCCACGCCACCGACCTTGCGGCCGATTACACCTACCTGCAGCCGGCACAGCCCACGCGCCTCGGCCACCTCATTCTGGCCTACGCCTATCCGGTGCTGCGCGACGCCGAGCGCCTTCGTACCGTCCACGCCGAGCTCGACCTCTCGGTGGCGGGCGCTGGCGGCAGCGCTGGGTCGCGCTGGCCACTCGACCGCACGCGCCTCGCCGAACTACTGGGTGCATCGGGCGTGGTGCCGCATGTGAAGGACGCCATGTGGCAGTGGGACCCATACGTGCAGTTGGTGGCCGCTGCGGCCACCACCGCCACCCACCAGAGCCAGATGGCGCAGGACCTTGAGATCCTGGCCAGCCAGGAGTTCGGCATTGCCTCGCTGGCTGATGAGCACAGCCGCGCCAGCGCGCTGATGCCACAGAAGCGCAATCCGTACGCCCTGGCCGTGGTGCGTGCCACTGCCGGCACCGTGTCGGGCGACCTCGCGGGAATCCTCGTGGCGCTGCACACAGGCTCGGCCCGCACCGATCACTTCCACGTACTGAACACCGTGGTGCCGCGCGCCATGGAGGAGGTGGTGGCATCCACCCGCCTGATGGCCGCTGTGGTTGACCGCATGACCCTCGACGCCACGCGCGCCGGCGAGGCCGCCCGCCGTGGGTTCATCACCGCCGCCGACCTCTCGGACGTACTGGCACAGGAGGCGGGCCTCGATTACCGCACCGCGCACCACGTGGTGGGCCGCGCCGTGAAGATGCTGGTGGATGCCGGACAGGACGAGTCGGCCATCACTCCCGCGCTCCTGGCCGAGGCCGCGACGGCGAGTGACGGCATCGACCTGGTGGTGGACGAGGCGCTCATCGCCCGTGCGCTCGACCCGGATGACGCCGCAGATACACGCATGCAGCAGGGCTCATCAGCCCCCGGTGAGACCGAGGCCATGGTGGCCGGCTGCGAGGTTGCGGTTGATGAGGCCCGGGGCTGGAGCGCCCGGGAGGCTGAGCGGGCCACACGGGCACATGGTGCGCTCCGCGATCGTGCCCGGGATCTCGCAGGTATCTAGCCGGTGCCGGGCACCACTGCGGTGCTCACCTTCACTCGCGCTGCGTAGCGTGCAAGCAGGCGGTAGAGCGCCGGGCCGATGATGAGCGCAAAGATGACGTTGCCCACTGCAGCGGCGATGTCGAACCAGGCGCTGGCCACGCAGGCGGTGATGAATGCGGCCCATGACACCTCGGGCCCGAAGGTGGCGAGAAACCACAGGTTCATGGCCCAGCCAAATGCGAAGCCCCAGGCGCCGGCAACCACGGCGAGGCCCAGGCGGGATCGCGTGGCCGGGCGGAAGAGCGCGCCGCTGGCACCCACGGCACCCCACAGCAGCATCTGTGCGGGGGTCCACGGGCCCTGCCCCAGGAACGCATTGGAGATGAGGGCAGCCAGTGCTCCCACGGCCATGCCGGCACGGGCGCCCAGGGCGGCTCCGGCCACGAGGCACATCGTGGTGACGGGCTTCACCGACGGGATGGCGGCGAACAGCACCCGGCCGGCCGCGGTGGCGGCACCCAGCGTGGCAGTGAGGGCAACCATCTTCGGCCCACCGGGCCCGCGCTCCCATGCGGCCCATCCCAGCAGTAGCAAGGCGAGGGCCGTGAGCAGCACAATCGCTGCACCGCTCATATGGTGAGCACCGTTGCCGGCGGCAGTTCGCCGGGCACCGGACCCCCTTGGCGCATCACCAGCACCTCATCGGCTGCCGCCATGGCGAAGGGCACGTCGTGGGTGGCCACCAGCACTGCGACCCCGTCGGCGGCGCGGCTGCGGATGATTCGGGCCAGATCGCGCTTTCGTGCCGGGTCCATGCCACGCGTGGGCTCGTCGAGTATCAGCACGCGCGGCCGGGCAACCAAGATGGACGCCAGGGCCACGCGCTCGCGCTCGCCCACACTCAGGTCAAGGGGGTGGCGCTCCAGCATGTGGTCGAGCCCCATGTCGCGTGCGGCATCGAGGATGCGTGCGCTGCGGGCATCGCCCTCCACTCCGAGCGAGGTGAGTGCCACCCCGATCTCATCGGCAATGGTCTCGGTAAGCAGGTGGCGGCCCGGATCCTGCGGTACCAGACCAAGTCGCGGGAAGCGCAACTCGGGCGGGAGCGCCGACACGTCATCGTCGCCGATCATCACGCAGCCGGAGTCGGGGCAGTGCAGGCCCGCCAGCACGCGCAGCAGGGTGGTCTTGCCGCTGCCGTTCGGGCCCACCAGCGCCGTGACGCGGCCACCCACAAGGGCCATGGAGGCCTCCGTCATCACCCGGCGCTCACCGTGCCCGGCATCTACCGCCAGCACCCGCACTGCAGGGGTCCCGGGGACCTCAGAGGGCGGTGCGAGCACCACCACGGCCTCGTCGGGTGGTGGGGCGGGGGCCAGAAGGCCATCGGTGACCGTCAGCACACGGTCGGCGATGGGACGCACGCGCTCCCCGCGATGCTCGGCGATCACCACTGCGGTTCCGCGGTCGGCCAGACGACGAAGCGTGGTCGCCAGTGCCGTGGCGGCGTCGTGATCGAGTTGCGAGGTGGGTTCGTCAAGTACCAGCAGTCGCGGCTCGCGGGCCAGGACGCCGGCAATTGCGACGCGCTGACGTTCGCCGGAGCTCAACTCGTCGATGCGGCGTCCGGTCAGGTGCGTGGCGCCCGCATCGTCAAGGGCCTGGCGCACGCGCCGGACGATTTCGTGTGCCGGCAGCCCCGCGTTCTGTGGGCCGAACGCAACGTCGCGGTCAACCGTGTCGAGAACGGCCTGCGACTCCGGATCCTGGAACACGATGCCCACCGCCCCACCCAGTGCCGCGGGCGGCAGCGCCAGGGCGTTGTGGCCATCCACCTCCACCGCGCCCGATACGGCACCGCCGTGGAAGTCGGGCACCAGACCGGCGAGGGCACGCAGCAGTGTGGATTTTCCGCCACCGGATGGCCCTTCAAGCACCACGATTTCGCCGGCGTGCACATCGAGGCTCACGCCACGGAGCGCCGGGCTGGCTGATCCTCCATAGGCGAACGCAAGATCGCGCACGCGGGCGACGATCTGCCGCCCTGCGGGATCGGGGTACTGAATATGGGTCCCGTCCGGGTCCCCGTGCACCGTCACCTCTTCGCCGAAGGTCATTGGTGCCGAGGGCGGAGGCAGGTCTCCTGGCTTCCGGTCATCACGCCTCCACGGCCTTCCCGGTTTCCCAGTGGCTGGCTTTCGCCGTGTGGAGACGCTCACGGTTCACAGTGGCGGGACCGCGCCGGAATTGCACCGACTTCCCTTGACCACCGCCCATGGCGTTGTGGGGTGAGGCTACTAGAGCGCGGGAAGCGCGACTCCGTGTGCCAGCACCATGCCGGCGATCATCACGCCACCCGCGCGCAACGACGAGCACCGCAATACGCACCGCACCCCGGCGGGGCACTTCAATCGACAGCGGCGCGTTATGTAAGTGGGCATCCGGTTCTCGTTCGTTGCTGTGTCTTTCGAAATTCACAGCGTGGCGCGGAAGAACCGAATGCGCCTTCAGGCGTTCACAACCTCAGTGGGGACGACAACTAGGGCGCGAGCCGCTCCATCGTCCATCCCGTGGGCTCCCTGACGGCGATCAGGCGATCGTGCACGCCGTCCGGATCCTCCTGCCAGAACTCAATGGTGCGGGGCTCGAGGCGGTGCCCCACCCATCCCGGCGGTGCCCCCTCATGCGGGTCGTCTGATCGCGCAGATGCCAGCAGTCGGATGAGGTCGCCACGTGTCTCCATGCGGTCACCTTGCCTCCATGCCCACGCCGCAGCGCGGGTTTCGGGCCTTCGCCGGGCGAAGTAGGCGTCCAGCTCGCTTCGCTCCAGCAGTACCACCGGGCCCTCCACGCGCAGTTGTCGGCCCAGTGCGGGCCAGTAGAACACCCCGGCGGCATCAGCGCGCTCGGCGATGTCACGTGCTTTGCGCGATGAATCGTCGGTGATCCACTCGATCCCGCGCGCGCCCCACGCACGCACGAACACCATGCGCGCCGAGGGCCGTCCGTCAATGCCAGCGGTGGCAAGTGCCATCGCCGCGGCCGCCGGAACGCCCGCATCGCGGGCCTCGTCGATCCAACGGGTGAGCGCCGTCTGGGGGTGTGGCATGAGGTGGTCGGGCAGTAGCGGTGGCACATCGCCATATTCGGCGCACGGTCGGGGGTAGCCTCCCGTCATGCCCCGAATTGATGTGCCCCAGTGGATCCCCGTGAGTGGAATGGCCGACGGCGAGGTATTGCCGGCCATTGGGAAGCGGGTCATCACCGCTCCGTATGACGGCGATGAGATCGCCGTGGTGGACGACAACGGCGCCGAGGCTGTTGACCTCGCGGTGGCCACGGCCCGCCGGGCACTGGCAGTGGCACCCCCGTCGCAGGCAGCGCGCGCGCAGGTGCTCGACCGCGCCGCTCTGCTGGTAGCGGAACGCGGGGCTGTGCTCGCCACCATCATCGCCGCCGAGGCCGGGAAGCCCATCCGTCAGGCACGGGGCGAGGTCGCACGGTGCGTGGACACGCTCGGGTTCTCGGCGGCAGTGGCCCGCACGCTGGCCGGCGAGGTCATTCCCATGGACGCCTCGCAATCGGGGGTGGACATGGTGGGCTATACGGTGCGCGAGCCCATTGGAGTGGTTGCGGCCATCACGCCGTTCAACTTCCCGCTCAACCTGGTGGCGCACAAGTTGGGTCCGGCCGTGGCTGCGGGTTGCCCGGTGGTGCTGAAGCCCGCGGGCCGGGCACCGTTGTCGGGCTTGGCGCTTGCCGCCATTCTCATCGAGGCGGGGTTGCCCCCGGCGATGCTGTCGTGGGTGCTCGGGGACGCCGAGGCGGGAGCGCCGCTGGTGGCACATCCGGACATCGCGATGATCTCGTTTACCGGGGGCACGCAGGTGGGCGTTGCGATTCGTGCTCTGCGCCCCGACATCCGGGTGGCGCTGGAGCTCGGCAATGCCGCACCGGTCATCGTGCATCACGATGCCGACGTGGCAGTGGCGGCTGATCGCATCGCGGCATCAGCGTTTACGCACGCGGGGCAGTCGTGCATCTCGGTGCAGCGGATCCTCGTGCAGCGTGAGGTGCATGACGCGCTGGTGGATGAACTGCTGCCGAGAGTTGATGCATTGGTGGTGGGCGACCCACTTGACGAGGCCACCGATGTGGGGCCGGTGTTCGACCCGGCCTCGGCCACCCGCATTATGGAGTGGATTGACGAAGCCACTGGTCTGGGGGCCCGGGTGCTGCGTGGCGGTGTGCTGGGGGACTACCCGGGGCTATTCGCACCGACGGTCCTTGATGGCGTGGCACCCACCACCCAGTTGATGCGTCACGAGGCATTTGGTCCGGTGGTTGCCATTGCTGTGTACGACGGCATTGATGACGCCATCGCCGTGGCCAATGCCAGCCCGCTGGGGCTGCAGGCCGCCATCTTCACCGCGCGGGTGGACCGGGCGATGGCATGGGCGCGGCGGCTCGACTACGGCGCGGTGCTCATCAACGAGACCCCCACGTTCCGGGCGGACCACATGCCGTATGGCGGCGTACGCGATTCGGGTGACGCACGCGAGGGGCCGGGGGCGGCCGTGATGGAGATGACCCGGCCCAAGCTGATCATCACCCGTCTTGCAGGCGGCGAATAGGGCCCCAAACGACGAAGCCCCGCGGAGTGCGCGGGGCTTCGTATGCATGGCGGGAGAAGGATTTGAACCTTCGTAGGCAGAGCCGGCGGTTTTACAGACCGCTCCCTTTGACCACTCGGGCATCCCGCCAGGGGCCGCGGGACCTTAGCGGAGGGAAGGTGCCCGACTCAACGCCTGACCGATTCCGGGCAGATCCGACCATGGCCCCGCCACCTCCACCGACCCGATGCATCTCGGGCAGATGACGAGCGCGGCCGGAGTAGTCAGTCGGTGGTGCCCTCCGGTGTGGGGTCAAAGCGGTAGCCCACTCCATAGTGCGTGACCACGAACTCGGTGCCCGGGATTGCCACCTTCAGCTTCTGTCGCACCTTGCGCACAAAGACGTCCACCGAGCGATCGCCGGCCATCATCTCGTAGCCCCAGGCCTCGCGATAGAGCTTGTTTCGCGCGAGCGGCTTTCCCGCCGCCTTGGCCAGCACCAGCAGCACTTCGAACTCGCGCGGGGTCAGGCCCACGCTCTTGCCACCCACGAAGGCCTGCACCTGGCCCGGATCGATGAGGAGCCCGTCAGACTCGATGGCGCCGTCATCCCCCCGGGACAGCTCGTTGTCGCGACGGCGCAGGTGTGCCGACACGCGGGCCACCATCTCCTTCATCGAGAACGGCTTGGTGACGTAGTCGTCGGCCCCGATCTCCAGCCCGTGCACCCGGTCGTGCTCACTGGTGCGGGCGCTGCACATGATGACCGGCACGTCCGGGTCGTCTGAGCGAACCTCCTCGGTAAACCGCCAGCCATCCATCTGGGGCAGCATCAGGTCGAGGATGATGATGTCGGGCCGCTCGCGACGAAACAGGCGAAGCCCCGTGCCTCCGTCGGCCGCCTGCAGCGTGCGGTACCCGGCCCGGCCGAGGTGGTACGCAAGGGAGTCAGCGATAGCGGCGTCGTCCTCGACGATGAGCACGGTGTGGGTGGCCACGCCAATGACGCTATCAGCGGGAGAGGGTTCTCCGGTACGTGATGGGGTGCGTCGCGTCGGGCCCGATCTCTACGGTGCATGCGTGCGCACGACCGGACCTCGATGATCGGCAGCGGCGACCTGGTCTCGGGTCGCTATCGCCTTGACAAGCCCATTGGCAGCGGGGGCATGGCCACGGTGTGGCGCGCCCGCGACGAGGTGACCGGGCAGGACGTGGCGCTTAAGCGCATGCACGCACGGGTGCAGGATGATCCGGATCTGATCGAGCGCTTCCGGCGCGAGGCGCAGGTGGTGGCGCGGTTGTCGCATCCGGCGGTGGTGCGCCTGCTTGATGAGGGCGCGGATGACGACGGGCCATACATCGTGTTCGAACTGGTGGAGGGCACGAACCTGAAGGCCCTCATCCGGTCGCGCGGAGCGCTGTCGCCCGAGCTGGCTGCGTCAATCACCAGTCAGGTGGCACGTGGTCTGGAGCTTGCGCACCGATCTGGTGTTGTGCACCGTGACATCAAGTCGCACAACGTGCTGGTGGCCGACGACGGCACGGCCAAGCTCACCGACTTCGGCATCGCCCGGCTGCTCGATGGCGACCAGGGTGGCCTCACGCGCACGGGCACCGTGCTGGGGACGAGCGACTATCTGGCGCCCGAGCAGGCGCGCGGCCTGCGCGTGGACGGTCGCACCGATGTGTACTCGCTGGGCATCGTGGTGTACGAGTGCCTCACGGGGCAGTTGCCATTTCCGGCCGACACGCCCATGGGGGTGGCCCAGCGCCAGGTGCGCGATCCAATGCCCGACCCCCGCGACGTGCAGCCGGGGATCCCCCCCCATCTGGCATCGGTGGTGCTGCGCGCGTGCGAGAAGGACCCGTCGGCGCGATTTGGGTCGGCACTCGAGATGTCCGACGCGCTGCTCGACGTACCGGTGGATGCCACCGGTGTGATGCCGGTGATCATTGCCACCGAATCTGAAGAGGTGACCGGGGCGCTTGCGGTCACACCCGGGTCGGTGGTGCCGCTGGACGATGGCGACACGCAGTCCCGCCCGGTGGTGCCGCCTGACCTGCCGCCTGCTTTGCCGCCCTCGACCCCGCCCCCGCCTGCGGCGCATGTCCCAGAAGTTGAGCCCTCCCGCGATCCCGATGCCGAGGTGTTTGTGGCGCAGTCATCCGGGCGCCGCCGGGTGTGGCCCGGTGCCGTGGCAGCGCTGCTCATCGTGGCGCTCGCCGGGGTGGGTGCGTTCATCGTGTGGCGTGGCAGCGGATCTGATGCCGGCAATGTGGTCACTCAGGCGGCCTCGTCCGCCTCCCAGCCCACAGCACCACCAACCGACGTGATGGGCGCCGTGGGTCCATTGCAACTGGCCTCGGTGAAGGACGTTGATCCGGGCGGGGAGGGACGGGAGATGTCCGGCGAGGTTCCGCTGGCATATGACGGCAACGAGGAGACGGCCTGGCGTACGGAGCGGTACGCAACGGCCGACTTCGGTGGGGTGGACAAGACGGGCGTGGGGCTTACGTTCACCCTGCAGCAGCCGTCGGTGGCCACGCGCATGAACCTCATCACCAAGGGCACGGGCGGTACGTTCCAGGTGCTTGCCGGACCCCCCGCGACTGATGCCCGCGTGGTGGGTGAGGGAACGTTCGAGAATGGCCGTCAGTCGGTGAATCTCACCCCGGGCGCGCCGTCTGGCATCTACACGCTGTGGATCACGTCGCTCCCCCCCAACATCCTTGGCGGCGGCTACCGGGCGTACGTGGGCGAGGCCTCGTTCGACGGCACGGTGCCAGAGGGCTGACCTCACGTGGTGGAGGGCGCCCCCGCTCGGCGGCGAACCAGTCCACGTGGACCTTCCGCCCGCATGGGAGGAGTCCCTTCGGGAACTCGACGAGCGCCTGTCGCGGCAGGGGTCGCGTGCCCGTGCGCTGGCACCGGCGTCGCGCGCCGGTTACGTGCGCGATTGCCGTCGGGTAGCGGCGTGGCTCGCCCCCCGGGGGGTGGGGAGCCCACGTGCAATCACCCCATCCATGCTCGAGGCCGCACTGCGCGAGATCGGGTGGGGAGCGGCCAGTCGCCGCCGTGCCCTCACGGCGCTCCGGGAGTGGCTCGCCCCGTTGTTTGACCGTGGTCGCTCACCCGCCGATCTGATCGACGCCCCCCGCCCACAGAGCACACCCGTTCCGCGCCTCTCGCAGGACGAGGTTGTTGCCATGGCCGACCACATGGCCATGCTGGTCACCGATGCCGCGCCACGATCTACGGCCCGTGCCCTGGCCATCCGCGACCGGGCCATCGTTGAGGTGCTCTATGGCAGCGCGCTGCGCCGCCAGGAGGTATGCGACCTGGTGTTGTCGTCGCTCGACTTCGAGAATGAGCTGGTCTCGGTGGTGGGCAAGGGTGGGTACTCGCGCACGGTGCCCATGACTGAGCCGTGCGTTGATGCCTTTCGCGAGTGGCTGGGCGAGGGGCGACCGAGGCTGGCCGCCATGTCCGGGCTCACCGCCGCCTCGCGCGCCCGCGTGTTCCTGTCGCGAACCGGGGCCGCACTCGATGGCGCCACCGTGTACCGCATCGTCAATCGCGGGCTCGAATCGCTTGGGAGGCGCGGTGGCCCGCACCTGCTTCGCCATGCCGCGGCCACGCATCTGCTGGAGGGCCCGGGCGGTCGCGATGGCGCTCACCTGCGTGTGGTTCAGGAGTTTCTGGGGCACTCAAGCATTGCCACCACCGAGCGCTACACCGGGGTTACCACCAAGGCGCTGCAGGAGACTCTGCGTCGCGCCCACCCGCGCGGATGACGGTGCAGGTGGACGACGCCGGGTACCGCGCGCTGGTCGCCGGTTTTCTTGCCACACGCGGCAGTGCCAATACCCGGGCGGCCTACGCGCGCGACCTGCTCATCCTGGGCGAGGCGTTTGGGGTGGCCGCAGGCGGCGAAGCCGGTCCCTCATTTGGTGTGGAGGATGACCCATCTGCCCGCCGGGCCGCCGGGCAGATGGCTGCCATCCCCCCCGACTGGTGGCAGCGCTGGCGGGATGCACTGGAGGGGAGGCAGTCGAGCCGTGCCCGCCGGGTGGCCGCGGTGCGCGCATTCTGCCGCTGGTGGTCGCGTGCGCTGGCACTGCCCAATCCTGTGCAGGACCTGCGACCACCATCTGCCGCCGCGCGCGGTCAGGAGCGTCTGCAGCGCGAGGTGTCGGCGCTCACGCCGTCGCAGATGCGCCGTCTGTGCGACGCCGCGGCCGCCATGCCGGGTCCACTGGGTCTTCGTACTCACGCGCTTATCGAGGTGCTCTACGGGTGCGGTCTGCGGGCCACCGAGGCATCGGGCCTCGACATGTCAGCGCTCCACCTCGACGACCTCGACGATCCGTACGTGGTGGTGCTGGGCAAGGGCGGCAAGCACCGGGCTGTGGCAGTGCCGGTGGTGGCCCGCGAGGTGCTCACGCGGTATCTGGCGACGGGCCGGCCGGAACTGCGCGCACGTGATGTGACCCCTCGCAAGGCCCAGCAGCAGCACCGCGACGCCGACGCCGTATTTCTGGGCGCGCGCGGCCGGCGAATCGGGCGATCGGACGTATGGCGCGAGGTCAACCGCGCGGCCGACAAGGCGGGTCTGGTGGCGGAGGGCGTGCGCGTGTTCCCCCATGCGCTGCGCCACTCATGCGGCACCCACCTGGTGCAGGCGGGAGTGGATATCCGGTACGTCCAGGCCCACCTCGGCCACGCCAGCCCGGTGACCACCGAGGTGTACACGCACATCACCGCAAGCCACCTACGGGAAGACTTCGACCGCGCCCACCCAAGAGCGCGAAGAGCCTCGTAACCATTTGTGACCCAATCTGTATGGGGTCAGACCCCACCCGGGGTCTGACCCCATTGATGGGTGAAGTCTCGCTGAGCAGGCAGTTTGCAAAACCGGCTTTTGCCCTACGAGAGACGCACGGTGGGTGTCGTCACCAGTTGTGACCTGATCAGTACGGTGACTGGCACCGGGGGGTGGGGAGGATTTCGCCGGTGATCCCCGCGTCGCTGACGGTCAGTCTTCCCACGGAGGGCTGCATTGCCTGCGGGCCCAGTTGCCGGCGATAGCGGCGTACCAGCCGGTCGGCGACTCCTGCGGCGCCGGGGCGGGGCGGGCGGTCTCCTTCAAGGCTTCCCCACGGGCACACGGCTCCTGGGTTCATTACCAGCACGCCATCCACCTGCGCGATCAACGCCTCGTGCCAGTGGCCAAATACCACGGCATCCACGCCCTCAAATGCGCGCGCCATTGCCCGCACCCGGCCGGCATCCCACCCGATTCGCCTGCCTGCCGCTGCGTGCGCCACCACCACGAGTGCATCGCTGCCGGTGCGCTTGCCGTGGATGAGCCCAATCCGGTGCCGCCCCACCTGAATCACCGCCCGACGCGGCAGGCGTGGGGCGGATGGCAGGTCGTGGTCTCCACGCACGGCCACGACGGGGGCGATCCGCTCGAGGTCACGGATGACCGAACCATCGGAGAGGTCCCCGGCATGCAGGATGAAGTCGCTGCCGTCCAGCGCACCCAGCACGACCTGCGGCAGCACGCCGAGGAACTCACCGACGTGCGTGTCGGCGAGCACCCCGATGCGGATCATCCGCGGTACGCAGCCTTTGCGGCATGGCGCTCGGTGGCGAGCTCGATGAGCTGCTGCACCAGCTCGGGATACGCGAACCCGTCACCGGCCATGAGGCGCCCCCACACACTGGTGTCGGTGAACCCCGGGATGGTGTTGATCTCGCTCACGTACAGCTGATCGCCCTCGAGGAAGAAGTCCACGCGGGCGAGGCCTGAACAGCCGATTGCATTCCAAGCCGCGACGGCCAGCTCGCGGGCACGTTCCTGCACCTCGGAGGGCACGTCGGCTGGCACGGCCAGGCGCATGCCGCCGGGCTGGTACTTGGCGTCGTGGTCATACCAATCGGCGTCGTGGAGGATCTCGCCGAGGGGCGACGCATGGGGCTCGGCGTTGCCCAACAGGCCCACCTCGACCTCGCGGCCCAGCGCCCGGCGCTCCACGAGCGCCTTGTCGTCGTGGGCAAAGGCCAGTTCGAGCGCGGCGTCCAGATCGTCGGCCGTGGGGACCGGGCTGATACCGAACGACGACCCGAGGCGCGCGGGCTTTGCAAATGCCGGGTATCCGCAGGTGTTGGCCACCTCGTCGCGTACCGCAGCCGGATCGGCCTGCCACTGCGCATGCAGGATTACCACCGTCTCCACGCGTGGAATCCCCGCTGCGGTGGCCAGCACGTGGAAAAGCGCCTTATCCATACCCGTGGCCGAGGCTGCAACGTCGGCGCCCACGTAGGGCACTCCCACGGTCTCGCAGAGGCCCTGCACGGTGCCGTCCTCACCCCACGGACCGTGCAGGACGGGGAATACCAGATCAACATCGGCGCGCTCGCCACCATCAAGGCGTACCAGCTGTGCGATGTCGCCCCCTGCGGGCACGAGGGCGACGGGGTTCCCCTCGCTCGTCCACGCACCATCCCGGCCGATCGTGACCCTGATCACCTCATGCAGCGACGGGTCGATCGCGTCGGCCACCGACGCGGCCGACGCGATCGAGACGTCATGCTCGCTGCTCCGGCCGCCCCCGAGGACGGCAATCCTCATCCGGTTGGTGCCGGCGGCTGGGCGCCACCGCCGCTCGGTGCCCCACCACCGCTCGGTGCCGGTGGCTGCGACGATCCGCCACCGGAACTCTTGGTGGTGGTACCCGCCCCCGACCCGCCAGACCCGCCACCGGTGCCGGTGGGGTAGGCCACGATGATGGTGACGGTGCTGCCCGACGTCACGGTGGATCCCGGACCCGGCGTCTGGTCGATAACGGTGCCCTCCGGCTGTGACGACTCGGCACCGGACGACACCACGTTGAACCCGAGGCTCTCAAGCTTGCTGCGGGCGGTGCTGGCGTCGCTGCCGGTGACGTCGGGCACGTCAACGCCCGACGACTGCGCCGCGACGATGAGACTGACCGATGACCCCTTGGCGGCAGATGAGCCCCCGCTCGGATCCTGCGACACCACGGTGCCCGGCGACTGGCCAGAGGTACCGTCGTCCTCACTCACGCTGCCCACGGTCAGCCCGGCCTGGGCGATATCGGCCTTGGCGGTTGCGGTATCGCTCCCCGTCACGTCGGGCACGGTCACTTTGGTGGTGCCCTTGCTCACACTCAGGGTGATGGTGTCGCCAGATGCCGCGGTAGTACCCGGCTTCGGGTCCTGCTTCACGATGGTGCCGATGTCCTTCGTGCTGTCCACCTGAACGGTCGTGACCTGCAGCCCCACCTTCTCGAGGGCAGCCATCGCCTGTTCCACCGTCTGGTCGAGCACGCTCGGTACGGTGATCTGCGCCGGCCCGGTGGATACCAGGATGGTGACGGTGGACTCCTTGGCCACATCGGTGCCCGCGGCGGGGTTACTGCCGATAACCACACCGGCCAGCACCGTGTCGCTGGGCTCCTGGCGCTGCGCCGGCTTCAGCCCGACATCGGTGATGGCACGGGTGGCAGCCGGTACGTCATACCCCGCAACGTCGGGCACCGGGATGGTGTCGGCACCACCGCTGGTGAGTGCAAGCGCGAGCGCCACCGCCAGCGCGGCGATGAGCACCGCGACGATCCCCCACACGGCGGGCCGGTTGTTGCGTCCCTTTTGCTGCTGGCGTCCGCCGCCACCACCACCGCGTCCACCACCACTATTTGCCATTGCCTGGGTCTCCGTGGTCGCAACCGCCCCGGCGACCGCCGTGGGGGCTGTGAGGATGAGCGTGGACTGCTGGCCACCGGACATGCCGGCGCGTATGTCGAGGAGTGCCGCGCTGAACTCGTCGGCCGTGGTGAAGCGGTCTTCCGGGCGCTTCGACAGGGCCTTCAACACCGCCGCGTCGAGCTCGTGCGGGATGCCCGACTCAAACACCCGTGGCGGGATGGGCGGCTCGTTGATCTGCTTCATGGCCACCGTCACCGGACGGTCGCCATCAAAGGGCACGCGCCCCGTGAGCATCTCGTACAGCACGATGCCCACCGCGTAGGTGTCGCTGGCGGCCGTGGTCTCCTCGCCCTGTGCCTGCTCGGGTGAGAGGTACTGCGCGGTGCCGATGACTGATCCGGCTTCGGTCATCTGCTGATCGGCGTCTGCGCGCGCGATGCCGAAGTCGGCCACGCGCAGGCGGCCATCCTCGCCCACCATCACGTTCTGCGGCTTGATATCCCGGTGCACGATGCCCGCGCCGTGCGCAGCGGTGAGGGCCGAGAGGATCTGCAGGGCGTTGTCCACCGCCACCGCGGGATCGAGGGGGCCCTGCTCGCGGATGACCTTCTTCAGGTCCGGCCCCGAGAGGTATTCCATCACGATGTAGTACGTACTCTCAGCCTCGCCGCGGTCGTACACCGCCACGATATTCGGATGGTTCAGGCCGGCTGCGGCCGACGCCTCGCGGCGGAACCGCTCCACGAATGCCGGGTCCTCTGCAAAGCGGTCAGCCAGCACCTTGACCGCCACCTCGCGGTCCAGAAGCTTGTCGTAGGCCAGGTACACCGTGGCCATCCCGCCGCTTCCCAGCTGGTGGCCCAGCTCATAGCGCTCGCCCAGTTCACTGCCCGGTCCGATGCTCATGGCTGGGGCTCCCCCTGCACGGGCGTGGCCGAAAGTGCCGTGCGCATGACCGCTCCTGCGATCGGTGCGGCCACCTGGCCGCCGGTTCCTGATGTGTCCTCAATCACCACTGCCACAGCCACCTTCGGGTTGTCAGCGGGCGCGAATCCGATAAACCAGGCTTGGTTGCGATTGGGGTCGCCCGTCTCCGCGGTACCGGTCTTGCCGGCCACGGACAGTCCGGAAAGACCGGCCTTGGTACCAGTTCCCTCGCGCACCACGTTCTGCATCATGCGGGCCACCTCGGACGAGACATAGGCGCTGGACACCGAATCGAGTGTCTCGGGGTTCTGCTGCTTCACCACCACGCCATCCTTTGTGATGACGCGCTTCACCAGATACGGCCGCTGCATGCGGCCACCGTTGGCCACCGCACCGGCCACCATGGCCATCTGCAAGGGGGTCACCAGAAGGTTCTCCTGACCAATTGCAATACGCGCGGCGTCCTCATCCCGTTGGGTATTCGAAAGCAGCTTGCCGTTACGGTAGCGACCTGACACGGCCACCTCATCAGAGGGCAGGTCGATCTCCACCGGGCGGCCGAACCCGAACTTGGTCATCTCGCCCCCCAGGCGCGACGGACCCAGCCGCTTGCCCACCTGCGCAAACGCGGTGTTGATGGAAAACGTGAGTGCGTCGGTGAAGTTATGCACGCCGAACTTGGTACCCCCGTCATTCCTGATGGTCTGGCCGTCAACCACGTACTTCCCGGTGTCATTAAATATGGATGAGGGGTTCCACTTGCCACTGTTCAGCGCCGCGGTGGCGGTGACCACCTTGAACGTCGAACCGGGGGGGTACCTGCCCTGCGTTGCGCGGTTGACCAGCGGCGCGCCACTCCGCTTGCGAATCGTTGCGAAGTCGGACGCCACCTGATTGAGGTCGAACGTCGGGGATGATGCCAGTGCAAGCACCTGTCCGGTCCTCGGGTCGATGACCACCACAGCGCCACGGCTCCGCGCGATCAATGCCTCGGCCGTCTTCTGTACCCGTGTGTCGAGGGTCAGCCGGATGTCGGCGCCCACCTTCTGCTCGGCGCGCAGCTTGTCGAGAATCGCACCCGCGCCGTAGCTGCCCGCCAGATATTGGTTGTACTGCTGCTCCAGCCCGGTGGATCCCTGTTGCGGGGTGGCGTAGCCCACCACCTGCGCCGCCAACGCACCCTGCGGGTAGTAACGGCGGTAGTACCGATTGCCCTTCTGCCTGTAGGCAATGCTTTCGGCCAGCACCACCTTGTCGGCCGAGATGATGCGCCCGCGGTCCACCAGGCGCTGCTTCTCGAAGTGGTACGGATTGTCGGCACGCTCGTCGAGGCCCCCGGCGGCGATCACCTGCCAGTAGCCCAGCATGAGGATGAGCACGCCGAATCCGGCGACCAGGGCCAGATACAACGATTTGATGGATCTGTTCATGTGGCAGGCGCCCCATGCACCGCATCAATCAGCCCCTGGCGCGAGCGCTGACTGATGATGAGCAGGATCGCGACGATGCCGAAGTTGACCACCACGCTCGATCCCCCGTACGACATGAACGGCAGCGTCACGCCAGTCAGCGGCACCAAGCGGACGATGCCGCCAATGATGATGAATGCCTGAAGTCCGACCACCGCGGTCAGCCCGCCGGCCAGAAGTTTGCTGAAGCCGTCACGCGCGGCGGTCGCAATCGCGAACCCCCGGGCCATGAACAGAATGAAGAGAAGCATGACCCCGACGGATCCAACGAATCCGAGGTCGTCCGCGACCGCGCTGAAGATGAAGTCGGTCTGCAATTCGGGGATGCGCGGGGTTCCTCCGGGGGTCACCAAGAGCGCCCTGCCAAATCCCGGACCCACCAATCCGCCGTCGGCAAGCGCATAGAGCGACTGCACCATCTGGTACCCGTTGCCCTGCGCGTCGCCAAAGGGGTTGAGCCACGACCCCACACGCACGGCGATTCTGGGCACGGTCGCCCAGATGAATAACGACCCCGCCACAAACATGCCCATGCCCAGGCCCACGTAGAGCGCACGCCCCGTGGCCAGGTACAGCATGGCCAGAAACACGCCGAAGAACAGCAGCGCGGTACCGAAGTCGTTCAGCGCAACCACCACCACTAACGCCAGCCCCCAGAACAGCAGGATGGGTGCCATGTGACGGAAGGCCGGCAGGTTCATGCCAAACCTGCGCTCGGTGGGAATGGCCAGCACCTCGCGCTTCTCCCGCAGGTACCCCGCCAGGAAGATGACCACCAGCACCTTGGCCAGCTCCCCAAGCTGCACGCGCTGGCTGCCGCCCACCGAGATCCATAGGCGGGATCCGTTGACGGTGGTGCCAAACACCATGGTGGCCACCAGTAGGCCCACGGCCGTGAGGCCGATCACGTAGCGGTAGCGCTCCAGTACCCGGTGATCTGGAAGAAACACGATGATCGCGCAGAACACGATGCCGCCGAGGGTCATCCACAGCGCCTGCTCGCCGGCCAGCGCCGGATCGATGCGGTACAGCTCTGCCAGCCCGATTCCTGTGAGCGCCGCCATGATGGGCACCAGATACGGATCTGAAAACGGCGCACGAAGGCGCAGCACCGCGTGCATCACCACAAACACCATGGCCACGCCCAGAGAGGTCTGCCACGGACCCACCTGCAGGGTGTCGGTGCGCGCCGATGCCGCGGCGGCCAGGCCGAGTATTCCCAGCAGCAGGCCGGGAACAAGGAAGTACATCTCGCGGGTACGAAGCCTCATCCGCGCTTCCGGGCCGCAGCCTGCTTAGCAGCAGCTTTCTTCTTCTGCGCCGCAGTGGCATTGGGGCTCGTCTTCGCTGCCTTCTTCTTTGCGGGCGTGGCCACCGGGACCGGCGCGGCGCTGGGCGATTCCCACGTGGTGGGAATGCCGTAGTGCCATGCCAGGCGCACGGCCAACGCGGTGGCCTCACCCTCGCCCTGTGCGCCCTCCTCGAGTGCGGATGGCTCCTGGGCCAGTACGGCCGCCGCCGGCACGCCGATCACCTGCCCATCACTGAGCAATGAGATACCGAGGGGTGAGTAGGGCAGCCCGTTGTACAGGCGCAACTGCCCGGAATCATCGGCCTGCACCACGTGCGAGCGCGACGATGCCCATGCCACGCCGCCCACGATGAACCCCACCACCACGATGACCGCAGCAACAATGAGCAGCATCTTCGAGCGGGCTCTGGGCACGTGCTCCAGCACACGACCGGGCTGCGGCGACCGGCCCGTGCGGTGCGTGGGCTCCACCAAGGGGCGCGGCAGCGTGGCCATGCGCGGGGTTGGTGGCACGAACTCCACTGGTTCCGGCACGGTGGCCGGCTCGCCGGTCCCGATACGCGCCAGCACCACGGTGGCGTTGTCCTCGCCACCCGATGCATCAGCGGCCTCCACCAGCGCATGGGCGGCATCGGCGAGCGACCCATCGGCCAGCATGATGCGGGTGATCGCCGCGTCACCGAGAGCCGCCGATACGCCGTCGGTGCACAGCATGATGACGTCGCCATCCTGCACTGGCACCTGAAACGAATCGGGTGTCAGGTCCGATTGCGCACCGACCGCGCGCGTGATGACGTTGCGCTGTGGATGGCGGTCGGCCTGCTCCTCGGTAAGCGCCCCGCCACGCACCAGCTCGGCCACCACGGAGTGGTCGTCGGTGAGGCGCCGAAGCTCGCCATCACGCACCAGATAGGCGCGCGAATCGCCCACGTGCACCACATACATCCGGCCGTCGTCACCCAGCATGCATGCGGTCACGGTTGTGCCCATCCCGGCCCGCCCGGCGTCGCCGGCGGCGGCGCGGCGGATGTCCTTGTTTGCCCGCTCCACGGCGCGCTTCAGGTCGCCGGGCCGGGGTGTGGGGGCCAATGCCTCGAGCGCCTGCACAGCCATGCCCGCGGCCACCTCGCCGGCCTGGGCACCACCCATACCGTCGGCCACCGCCACGATTGGCGGACGCACGAGATGGCGGTCCTCGTTGTGGCCGCGCACGCGGCCCACGTCGGTGGCCCGGGCCAGCTCGACCAGTACGAGGTGCGCGGTCATCCCGCTGCCGCCGCCTCCCGGGTGACCGCGTCCACCCGGGCGAGCACCACGGTGACGTTGTCAGGCCCGCCCGCATTATTGGCC
This sequence comes from Bifidobacterium breve, assembly GCA_945876305.1. Classification (GTDB taxonomy): domain Bacteria; phylum Actinomycetota; class Thermoleophilia; order Miltoncostaeales; family Miltoncostaeaceae; genus SYFI01. The sequence continues at coordinate 18,102 of CAMCOB010000002.1, read as the reverse complement.
AGGGCAATCAGCGTGGCCGCCGCTTCGTTCAGGGTGCCTGCGCCATCAATGGCGGCCAGGATCTCATCGTCGTCCACCGGACCCGACAAGCCGTCGGTGCACAGCAGCACCACGTCGCCGGGTTCCAGATCAACCCGCAGGGCGTCCACCTCCACGTCGATGTCGACGCCTAGCGCCCGGGTGATCACGTGGCGCGCGGGGTGGTGCTCGGCATCGGCCTCCGACAGTGCCCCTCGCCGCACCATCTCGGCCACGATGGAGTGGTCGTCGGTCACCTGCACTATGCGCCCGTCACGCACCAGATAGGCCCGTGAATCACCCACGTGCACCAGATAGAGCACCCCGGCATCGACAAACCCCGCTGTGGTGGTGGTGCCCATGCCCTCCAGATCCGGGTCGGCCACCGCCGCGGCGACGATCGCCGTGTTCGCCTGCTTCAGCGCAGTCAGCAGGGCAGCCGGGTCGGTTGTGGTGCCCACCTCGCGAAGCGAGTCGACGGCCATGCGCGCTGCGGTGGCACCGCCCTTGTGCCCACCCATTCCGTCGGCCACCGCGATGAGCGGCGGCGCCAGCAGGTCGAGGTCCTGGTTGTCGGACCGCACACGACCCACGTCGGATGCCGATGCGAGCTCGGTGAGGGCCAGATCGTCGCGCATGGTCAGTCCTCCCACCGCAGCACGGTCTCGCCCACGCGTATCTCGTCGCGCAGATGCAACTGCTGCTCACCCGAGATGCGGCTGCCGTTGATGAACGTGCCGTTGAGCGACCCCAGGTCCTCTGCAAACCAGAAGTGGCCGCGGCGGAACACGCGGGCGTGGGTGTGTGAGATGAATTGATCGGTCACGGGGATGCGCGAGGACTTCGATCGACCGATCGTCGCCCCGCCCGCCACGTCATATCGCGTTCCCACCTGAAGGCTGGTGGATTGCGTCACGATGAGGTGCGGGTCCATCGCTGCCGCAGCACGTGCGATCTCGGGCTTTGCGGCGATTCCGGCGTTCTCTGGCATGACGGCGTGCGGCTTGCGCACCGCCTGGGCGGAGCCCACGCCCACCACCGTCTGCGCAGCCGTGCCCGGTGAGGGTGCCCTGGACTGGGCGGGGGCCATCTCCGACGGATCGGGTGGGCGTACCTCGATCTCAGCCGTGCGCAGGGCGCGCACCGACGCCCGCACGACGGCGCCGATAAATACGAATAGGAGCAGGAGAAAGACGGCCTGCCCGATGATGAGCCCCGTCTCGGTCACCGGTGCCTCCCGGTCACTCCGACCGGCGCTTGCGTGGCCCCGGTGCGATCATCGGCGTTCCACGACGATCTCGGCGCCACCCAGGCTCACCTGGTCACCATCGCGAAGGGTATGACGCATTACGCGCTTGCCGTTTACCTCGACGCCGTTGGTGGAGCCAAGGTCCACCAACGTGTACTCGAGGCCCTCGTGGCGGATCTCGGCGTGCACGCGGCTCACGTTTGGGTCGGGCACCACGATGTCGCAGTCGCGGCTTCGCCCCAGTGTGGTGACCTTGCGCGCCACGCGGTTGGGCTGGCCGCCCACGTAGATGGTGACCTCCTCGCGCACCAGGCCTGCGGCACGGGCCTGCTCGGCACTCAGCACCTGTGTGCCGCTCACGGCATCAAGTGCCTCGTTTGACAGCGGCGGAGCCGGCGGCGGCAGCGGCTCCACGGGCTCTTCACCCGGCACCTCGATGCCGGGGCGCCCTGGGTCCACCATGCGGCACGCGATGCCGAACTCGCCCGGGCGCAGGTCGTCGTCGGTCTCCAGGCGGATTCGCGGCATGGAGAGGAGCGACAGCCCCTCGCTGCGGGCGTGGGCCTCAAGGTACGAGCCCAACTCGATCACGAGCGACGATTCGTACGATGCAAACTGCCGGCGATCGGTTGAGGAGAGGTACACCGTGTACTGGTTTGGCACGTACACGCGCGACACCGAGACGGTCTTGTGGTCCTCCATCTCACGTGCCAGACGTCGTGCCAGCTCCACGGGCTGGAGCGTGCTGCGAAACATCCGGCCGAAGGTCTTTTCGACCAGGCCCTCAATCTTCTGTTCGATGCTCCGGAGTGCGCTCATCCCACCATTCCGTCAACGGAGGGCGACTGCCCGGCATCACCACGCGTGAATACGCGCCATGGCCGAGCCGCCCAGGCAATTGCGAGGATAGCCGAGGGGATCACGGCGCCGACCGCCCACAGGCCTCCGCCCCCCAGCAAGCCAGCGGCGATGGTCACTCCCGCCCCCCACAGCACCGCCGTGGAGATGCGTGTGGTACCCCGTGATCGCAGCACCAAAGGCCATGTCAGGGCCGCCGCAATCATGATGCCGGCAGCCATCAGCGCCTGCGGGTGCGCACCGAGGGGACGCAGCAGCAGATCCCCCGCTGCCATGGGCGATCGTAACCCCTTCAGGCGATCCCAAATACCCCATTGCTCTCCGCCGGTGAACATAAACGACGATGCTCCGGCCACGATCTGCCACGCAAGCACGGCGAGCATTCCCGCGACCGATGTCCATATGCGGGATGCCACTGATCGGGTGGATCCCGCCGCGATGGCGTACAGCGGTAACAGGCCCCACGCCGCCAGCACCGGCGCAAGCACCGGCAGCAGGATGAGGCGACCATGCCGTGATCCGGTCATCACCAGCAGCAGCGCGATGATGACGGCGATTCCGGTGAATGCGGGTGCAGCGGTGGCCATGCCGACGCCCGCCAGCAGCACCAGGCCGAGTGCCGCCACGGGCGCACGCCATGCGCCGATGATGCCGGCGATGAGGGCGATGCCCGCGGTGCCGAAGGTGCTGGTGCTGAACCCGCGCTCGGCGATCATGCCGCCCAGAATGGCGGCGGCGACTCCGGTGAGCGCGGGCGGCAGCGGACCGGAAAGCAGTGCGATGGCGCGCTTGCCACGGCCCTCGGGCAGTTCATCGGCTTCCTCGCGCACCACGCGCGCCAGGCGTGCGGCATCGGGGCGCGCATTCGGGTCGGGCGAGAGTCCGGCATCGATGGCCCGCGACAGGCGCTCCGGCAGGTCGGGGCGGAGCGTGCGGATGGGTGCCACCTCGCCGAGCGCCGCCCGGCGCGCGGTATCTGCCGGACTGGCCCCCAGCAGGGGATTTCTGCCTGTGAGCCCCTCGTACAGCACCAGCGTGGCGGCCCATACGTCGGCAGCGCCGGTCACGACCTCGCCCGTTGCCTGCTCGGGCGCCATGTACGCCATGGTGCCCACCACGCCACCGGTCTGGGTCATTCCGCTCTCACCGGAGAGCCGGGCCACTCCCAGATCGGTCACCCGGGCGTGTCCGTCGTCGTCAACCAGGATGTTGGCGGGTTTGATGTCGCGGTGGATCACGCCGCGCTCGTGCGCATGCGCAAGGGCATCCAGTACATCTGCGGCCATCTCGGCAGCAGCGCGGTCGCCCGGAGGCGTGTCGGCGTACACCCGCTCCAACGATGGTCCGTCGATCAGTTCGGAGATGAGATAGAGCGATTCGCTGTCCTCGCCCCAGTCGAGCATGCGCACCACGCCATGGTGCTCAAGCCGTGATGCCGCCCGGATCTCGGCCCCCACGCGCCTCTCCAGGCCGAGATCGATGGGGATCTCCTTTACCGCGACATCCCGCCCTGTGGCCCGATCGAGGGCCCGATAGACCCGCGAGGTGGCTCCCCGGCCGATGACCTCCTGGAGGTCGTAGCGGCCGAGCACGCGGCCCTGTCCTTGAGCACGTGTGGGTGATGTATGTGATCCGGGCATGCGCATCTGGCGAGTGGCCTTCCACCGCTGGCAGAGGAATCCTTGCGACGGCGCCGAACGAAACGCCAATCGTAGACATCACCCGTGCAGGTTCCGGCCATGGAGGTTGCGCTAGCATCCTGCCGCCTCAGGGCTGGTCACCGGGCGGGTGGCGGAATTGGTAGACGCGCTGGCTTCAGGTGTCAGTGTTCGTAAGAACGTGGGGGTTCGAGTCCCCCCTCGCCCATCTCAATCAGCGCGTCCTCTCGGGGCGCGCATCTGCTCCGGACTGCATTACGCGTTACGTAGCGGGGGGTCGCTGAAGTGGACATGGACGACACGGGTACAGATCACGGTCATGACGACCAGCCCACGGGCATCTCGGGGCCGCTTTCCGACGATGCCGCACGTGAGCCATCGTCGGACTCCGGATCCTCGCGCAGTGGCAGCGACTCCGGCGGCAGCCGCCGGGGGCGTGGTGGTTCGGGTGGCGGCCGTCGACGTGGGGGCTCCGGTGGCAGTGGCAGCAGCGGCGGCGGCGGTGGTGGTTCGCGCCGCTCCATGCCGGGCGGCGGGTCCGCAGCGCTCAAGAAGCCGGCTGTGCGCATCGGCATCGCGGTTGCCGGCGTCATCATCCTCATCATCATCTCCACGCTCGTCATCCAGGGGTGCCGCCGCAGCCAGATGGAGGACTCCTACAAGTCGTACATGGGTGATGTCACAACGATCGTGACCGCCTCCGCCAAGGAGGGTGACTCCCTCCAGGAGCTCCTCGCCAACCAGAACGGTGCGAAGCCGGCCGAACTGCAGGTGCAGGTGCGCGACCTCTCCAATAAGGCCCAAGCCCTGGTGGGTCAGGCGGAGGCCCTCGAGTCACCCGATTCGCTCTCAGCCCCCAACCAGAGCCTGGTCACCGCATTGCAGTACCGCGTAACAGGCCTGAAGGCGTTGGCTGACTCGCTGCCATCAGTTGTCGATTCAAAGAACCGCGCGTACTCGTCGGCCACCCTGGCCAGCGCCATGCAGCGGTTTCTGGCGAGTGACGTCATCTATCAGGACTCGTTCGTGGGCCCCGCCAAGCGCGCGCTTGCCGACGCCGACGTAACTGGTGTGCAGGTTCCCGATCGCCAGTTCTTCCTGGGCGGCATCCGTGCCGACCAGTCGTCGCCCACCGGCGCCGGCCAGCTCATCCCGGGCCTCCAGCGCACGGGCAGCAGCGCGCTATCGGGCACCGACGCAACGTCCACGTCAGGCGTGCTTCACGGCACGGGCATCGCATCGGTGCAGGCGCTTCCGGAGGGCCTCGCCCTGTCGGCCGATTCCGAGACCCAGATCCAGGCATCCGACAAGTTGCAGTGGCAGATCACGGTGGAGAACTCCGGTGACGCCACCGAGACCAATGTTGTGGTGCGCGTGACGTTCTCAAGTACGGCATCCGCCAAGGACGCCCAGACCGCGGAGAAGTCCATTCCCTCGATCGAGTCGGGTCAGCAGCAGTCGGTGACGCTTCCGGGACCGAAGAGCCCCACGTTCGGGGATGCCTCGGTGCTCAAGGTCGAGGTGGTGCCGGTGCCCAACGAGACACGCACCGACAACAACCGGGCCGAATACCCCGTCAAGATCGTCTTCTAGTTCCTCCGGTCATGACCGCATGAGCGGAGGCATCGCCTATCTCGGTCCGCCGGGCACCTTCTGCGAGGAGGCCCTCATCGCCCTGGTGGGCGCTGAGGCCGCCGCGCGGGAGGTGCCGAAGCCGAGCATCACGGCATGCTTCGACGCCGTGGCAGCCGGCGAGGTGGCACAGGCGCTGGTGCCCATCGAGAACGCCATTGAGGGCGGCGTTACGCAGACGCTCGACCAGTTGGTGACCCACGCGGGCGGCATCGTGATCCGTGGCGAGGTCATCCACCCCATCCGCCATCACCTGATCGCCCGCCCGGGGCTCGGGCTCGCCGAGATCACCCGTGTGCAGAGTCATCCGCATGCCACCGCTCAGTGCGGCCGGTGGCTCACCGAGATGCTGCCCGGGGCCGAGGTGGCGGCGGCGCTCTCCACCGCTGATGCTGTGCGCATGGTGGTGCAGTCGGACCAGCCGGAAGCCGCGATCGGCAACTTTCGTGCCGCCGAGATCTATGGCGGCGTAGTCGTGGCCGAGGATGTGGCCGACTCGATGGAGAATCACACACGATTCGTGCTGGTGGGCCGCGACGAGGCCGAGGCCGCTGGCGAGGGTGCGTTCACAACGTCGATCGTGTGTGCGATTCCCCGTGACCGGCCGGGCGCGTTGCTGTCCATCCTTCAGGAATTCTCGCTGCGCACGGTCAACCTGACGCGCCTCGAGAGTCGTCCGGCACGCACCGGTCTGGGGCGCTACGTGTTCTTCATCGATGCCGAGGGGAGCCGTGCACGTGACCTGCCGCTTTCGGCCGCACTCGATGCCATCGAGCAGGGCGGCATCGCGCATGTCATTGCGCTCGGGTCCTACAGGGCTGCAACCCAGACGTAGTTCACGGGTGGGTTGGCCGTACGGTATGGCTAGCATCCGTCTCGAAAGGGGGTGGTCCCACAGCACGTATTAGTTCTTAACGCGTCGTACGAGCCCATCAACGTGTGCTCAATCCGACGTGCGCTCGTACTTCTGCTGAAGGAGAAGGCAGAGATACTCGAGCACGCGGCGCGCCCTGTTCGCGGGGTGGGACGCGACTTCGCCACGCCGCATGTCATCCGGCTCGTATACCGGGTGAAGGTGCCGAGGTATGAAGCACGCCGAATGAGCAGGCGCGCGCTGTTCGCCCGCGATGGCTACGAATGCCAGTACTGCGGAAGCCGGACCCGCCTCACCATCGACCATGTGGTGCCAAAGAGCCGGGGTGGCGACTCATCGTGGGGCAACGTGGTGACGTCATGCGCCCCCTGCAATGCACGAAAGGGCAGCGCCCTGTGCCACGAGATCGCCATGTTCCCCAGGCACGCGCCACGCCCGCCACGACCCGACGTGTTTATCGACGTGGCCGCCCCCAGACGCCCCGATGCCTGGGATCCGTATCTGCGCGCCGCCGCCTGACGGGCACAGCACGGCGCGGGCACGCTGCTCAAGGGTAGTTTCTCCCGAATGAGCGACCGCCGCGGCAAGGAAACCCACGATGACATGTGGGACAGCGGCACCCAGGGCCTGATCACGCGCATCGCTGTGGTGGCAGCGCTCGCCGGACTGCTCTTCGGGTTTGACACCGGTGTTATCTCCGGCGCACTCGACTACATCGGCGATGCATTCAACCTGGGCGACATCGGCAAGAGCGCCGTCGTGTCGTCTGTGCTGCTGGGTGCGGTGGTGGGTTCGCTCGTGGCGATGGCGATCATCGATCGCATCGGTCGCCGCCGCAGCCTCATCGCATCGGGCGCGGTCTTCATTGTCGGGTCGATCGCATCGGCCGTTGCACCCGGCGTGGGTGCCCTCGATATTGCACGTCTGCTGCTGGGCGTGGCCATCGGCATCAGCGCGGTCGCGGCACCGATGTACATCACCGAGATTGCGCCCGCGGCCCGCCGTGGGCAACTGGTGTCGTTCTTCCAGCTCATGATCACCATCGGCATTCTGGTCGCCTACGTCAATGACGAAGCATTCTCGAGTAATGGCCAATGGCGTTGGATGCTCATCACGGGTGTTGCACCGGCCATCGTGCTGCTGATCGGAATGCGGGGACTCCCGGAGAGCCCGCGCTGGTTCATGTTGAAGGGCCGCGACGCAGATGCCCGCAAGGTGCTCGAGAAGGTCAACCCAACTGAGGTTGAGTCGGAGATGGCCGAGATGCGCCGGGGCATCGACGAGGAGAAGACGGCGTCATTCCGCGAGCTGGTGCAGCCTGTGCTGCGCCCCGCGCTCATCGTGGCCGTGGGTCTCTTCATCATCCAGCAGTTCACCGGTATCAACACTGTCATCTACTACGCACCACGCATCTTCAAGGACGCCGGGTTCGGGGCGGGGTCGGCCGCCATCTGGGCCACAGTCAGCGTGGGCGTCATCAATGTGCTGGCCACGCTTGGGGCACTTGCCCTCATTGACCGCGTGGGCCGAAAGCCGCTGCTCTACACCGGTCTTGCCGGCATGGCGGTGAGCCTGTCGGCCATTGCGGTGTCGTCAATGTTGTCGTCCGGCGGAACGATCACCGCAGCCGATCTGGTGACCGTGGTAGCGGTCTGGGCGTTCGTCGCCTTCTTCGCAATCTCGCTTGGCCCCATCCCGTGGCTCATGGCATCGGAGCTCTTTCCGGTAGGCGTGCGTGGCAAGGCGGCATCCATCGCCACCGTGGTGGGATGGCTCGGCAACCTGTTCATCTCATTTACGTTCCTGGGTCTGCTCGACCTCATCGGCGAGTCGGCCACGTTCTTCAGCTACGCCGCGGTGGCCGTGCTGGGACTTGTGTTTGTGTGGTTCCTGGTGCCTGAGACCAAGGGCCGCACCCTTGAAGAGATCGAGGAGGGCTTCATCGCGCGCGCGAAGGCCCGGCTGAAGGACTGACGGGTCACAGTGGCGACAACGATCTGGCTGGTACGGCACGGGGCCACGGAGTGGAGCCAGAACGGGCGCCACACCGGCAGTACCGACCTGCCGCTGTTGCCCGAGGGGCGTGAACGCGCCACCGCGGTGGCGCCGGTGCTGGCGGCGAATGCATTTGCACTGGTGCTGACCAGCCCGCTTCAGCGCGCGCGTGAGACCGCGGCACTGGCCGGTTTCGCCCACGCAGAGGTGGACACCGATCTTCTTGAATGGGACTACGGCGACTACGAGGGCGTCACCACGTCCACCATCCGCGAGACGGACCCGGGATGGTCGATCTGGGATGGTGCGGTGCCAGGTGGTGAGTCGGCCGACCAGGTGGCCGCCCGCGTGGCCCGCGTCATCGCCCGGGCTGATGCTGCGGATGGTGACGTGCTGCTGTTTGCCCACGGCCACGTGCTGCGGGTGCTCACCGCTGTACGTCTGGGTCTTGATCCCCGGGAGGGCCGGCGGTTTGTGCTCGACCCGGCCACCGTGTCGGTGATCGGGCATGAGCACGAGTGGCCGGCACTCAGGCGGTGGAACTCCTCCACCTGAGTGCCGACGTGGTCGTGCCCGCTATCCGGCCAGCTTCACCGAGAACGAGACGCCCGTGCGGTTGGCCCCGTGCGGCAGCGGCTGCGCGATGGCCAGCAGCGACAGGTTGAGCGAGGCCCCCGCGAGGTTGACACCCGGGAATGTCGACTGCGCGCAACTCAGCACGTTGGCTGAGAAGGACACCGTCGTGGCGGCATTTGGTGGCGCATCGGTTGCCGTCTGATCCTGAAGCGGCGCGAGGCTGCTCCACTGGCTGTCGAGTGCGGGGTTGTTCGCCATCAGGCCGTTGCCGGCGGTAAGGCCGCAGCCCGCCTCCCCGTTGGACCGCTGCTGTCCGTTGGGGTTGGCGGCCGTGCTCACCGAGTCGAGCGTGAGCCCGTAGTGCAGCCCGCCCACATCAAAGAACGAGCCAGCCTCACCCGGCAGCGACAGGCGCTGCGGGCGCCACATGGTGAGCGAGATGGCACCGTCGGCCCCTACCCGGAATCCATTCGACTGGTTGGTGCCCGCCCCATTTGCCGGGTATGGGTACGACAGCGCGGTACTGCCGGCGGTCGTGTCCACGTTGGTGATGGCCGGCGTGGTGACGAAGTACGGGCTGATGCCGATGGGCTTCTGTGTGGTGGGGACGCCCTGCCCGGCGTAGTTGAGCGTGAGCACGCTGTCGGCGTTGACGGTGCCCAGCGTGTCGGGCGCATTGGGCTTGACGAAGGCCGTCCACACCGCCGAGGGCTTGCCGCCACCATTCTCAGGCGACTGCTCAAACCCGTTGGCTGGCGACGGACCGCTGGCGGCCACGCAGGGCTGCCCCGGGGTGGAGCAGGTGGCGCCGCCGAAGGTACCCCATGCCACTGAGCCAAACGGCGCGACGTCGGGGAGGATCTGCGGGTACTCACCAAAGCCCGACGTGGTCGCGGTGCCGGTACCCGGTGCACACCACGCGGCGCCGGTGCCGCAGGTGGCCCACACCGATGTGAGTGCCTGTCCGGTTGGAAGCAGGTCGTACTGGCTGTAGTAGAAGGCCAGCGAGAGCCCGGAGGGGCTGCCCGCGTCGGTGCTGCCAAGAAACGCATTTACCGATTCGGGCGTCGCGCCCGCGTTGGCGTTGAGTGTGAGCCCAAGTGACGGGCGCACGTCGCTCATGGTGATCAGCTTCGCGGTGGTATCCACGGAGACAGCGTCGGTCATGTCGATGGTGAGGTTGCCGTTGTCGTCAACGTCAAATGCGTTGGGGATACCGTCCCTGTCGCAGTCGCCACCCAATGCGGTACCACATGGATCTGTGGGGTTGCTGCCGCTCTGCTGGCCACCACTCGATCCGCTCCCCGAGCCAGCGCCCGGGTCGGTGCCACCGCCAGAGCCACCACCAGATCCACTCCCCGGGTCCTTGCCGCCACCCGACTGCATCTCGCCCTTGACCGAGAGCTCAGCCGCCGAGGACGCCACCTTCACCAGCCCGAGCTTGCCCGCACCCAACGGTGCACCGGCCTTGGTCACCTTCTCGGTGCCGGCCTTGGTGCTGTAGGTGCCCTTGGGCGGCGTGGTCGTCACCAGGCCGTAGCCGGCCTTCTTGGTAATGGCACCCAGGTTCACGGTCTTGTTGTTCAGCCGTGAGTAGCCCGTGGTGCCCTTCTTCGCGAGCACGATGGGGCCGTAGTAATCACCGGTCTTGGTGATGAGGTGCAAGGTGGCGTTCTTGGCACGGCTCGACGGCACACTCAACTTGAATGATCCGTTGCCCTTGATGGTGCCGGTGGTGGCGGTGCCATCAAGGCCGATGGCGGAGATCTTCATCCCCTTGCCGCCCTTGACAGTTCCCGACACCGTGACGCCCTGCGCCATGGCGGGCACGGCGACGACGGTCGCCAAGGCGATTGCAGTCCAGACGCGAGGCCTCATTGCGTTCTCCTGATCGCTGGATCCGGGGGGGCTCCGCGGATCATCTCCGAAAAATGGAACACCTCCAAGTCCGAAAATACAAGTGGCGGTCGATAATCACGAAACCGGTCCGATGGTCACGCCCGACACCTCACCCGTGCCGGATGCGCAGAATCCGAACGAAGTCGACCTGGCGCCAGGAGCGATCACCGCAGCCCAGTCGGGTGGCGTGACCGTTACGGCATCGGCGCTTCGTACGGCTGTTCCGCTCCAGGATGATGTGATGGCCGACCCAGCGGGCATCGTGAACTTGAGTCGCCAGGTCGTGCTGGCGCCCGTGCCCGTATTCGCCACGGTGAAGCTGCGGCAGAAGCCCGTGACCCAGGTTGAGTCACGCGTGAACGTGGCCGTGAGCAGGGGAGATCCCTGGACAGGCACCGGGGTCGGCGTGGGGGCGGGTGTTGGCGTCGGCGTCGGGGTTGGCGCGGGAGTTGGGGTAGGTGTTGGGGTAGGTGTTGGCGTCGGCGCGGGCGCAGGCGTTGTGCCGCCAGGGGTGCCCGATGCCCACGTCACTACGACGTTGGTGAGCCCCGGTGCGCCCGTGGCACAGAGTCCGGTGTCGGAGTAGGTGGCGCCACCGGCCGCCTGGGCCCAGGACGGAAGGGCAATGGAGCGCGATGCGCCCGAGCCCGACACGGTGCCGTTCCACGTGCTGGTGACTGCCGCCCCAGTGGGAATGCCGAACGAGATGCTGGTGAGCCCGACGGGGGTCGTCCCGGCATTACGCACCCGGAACTTCCCGCACCAGCCACCGGACCACTGCGAATCGACCTGCATGCTGATGCTGATGCTGCCGGGCGCCGGGGCAGGAGTCGGTGTCGGTGTCGGGGTAGGTGTGGGGGTTGGAGTAGGAGTGGGGGTCGGGGTAGGTGTAGGTGTGGGTGTTGGCGCGGGAGCTGGTGTGGTGCCGGCCCCATAGGGGATGGCCTCACGCTTGATGAGCGACGTCAGCAGTGCCATCTTGGCGGGGTTCACGGTGTTCCAGTCGTCCTGCAGCACCCCACCTGTGTCGCCCGAGTTGGGGTTCCAGGCCCAGAAGGTCCAACTGATGCCTGTGCGGCCCATGTAGTCGGCGAACTGACGGATCCAGCGCCCTTCAGTGGTGTCGGTGCCCACATTCTTCGCACCGAACTCACCCACCAGGATGGGGGCAATGCCCGCATCGCGGATGTATCCGAACCCCTTGGTCCAGCGATCGGCGAGGATCGTGGTCATGTCGGGCGACGAGAACCACGGCTGCGCGAACACCCCGGGTCCGTACTCGTGCGGTGAGTACACAAGCTGATTGGCCACCGGCAGTCGTACGGGGTTCTGGCGTACGCCTTCGAGGTTGCCGCCCCACCAGTTGCGGTCAAGGTTCTGGCCACCTGCCACCGGGCCCTCAATGCCCTCCACCAGCACCAGCCAGGTGGGTGCCTTGGCCTGTACAGCTGCGCCGGCCCGCTCAGCGGCCCGTCGCCAGTCGTTTGCCTGGCCAGTGCCCCACGTGGCCTCGCCGTGCGGCTCGTTCTTCAGGTCGGCTCCCAGCACGGTGGGGTTGCCCGCATAGCGCGTGGCAAGGGCGCTCCACTGATTGACCCAGTCGTCCTCGGTGAAGCCACCGGTGCCGTACCAGAGTGGCGACATGAAGCTGTCGTCTGCGCCCGAGTGGTTGTCGAGGATCACCCCAAGCCCCTGACGCCCGGCCTCGGCGATGATCTCGTCCATCACCTGCTGCGGGGTCTTGCCCTGCAGCGCAGCGTTGCGCCCGTTGCCGTAGTCAATGCCCGACGTCGTGGTGCTCTTCAGCGCCTGAAGCGAGAACGGCAGGCGGATGACGTTGAACCCCTGCGCCTTGATCTGGGAGAGCATGTCGCGGTAGTCGCGGGTCCACAGGCCGTGGGGCGCATGGTTGGCGGTTTCAAAGCCAAACCAGTTGACGCCCTGCAGCACCACTTCGCGGTTCGCTTGATCAACGATCTGGCCACCGCTGGTGTGCAGCGGCCCCTGCACACCCAGGGCGGACCCTGCGGCGACCAGCGCGCCTGCGCTGGCAATGGCAATGAGGGCACGACGGGATGTGCGGGCGATGGGCATGTGAGTCTCCTCCTCGGGTTCGCCATGGTGTGGCGATGACGCGGAAAGAGTCTCAATGAGGCATGAACGAATTGTGAGCCGATGGACCGACAGACCCGCAGAGGTTCTCGCCCCACTACGCGTGTTCCGCTGGAACACCCCGACGCGACCCGCGTGCCGGGGCCGCCTGAGACGCCCTCTCGCCACCGATGTGCTCGAGTCGCGGGGTGAGATCCCGGTGCTCCCGTGGTTGCGCCTCGTGATCCGTCAGGCGTATGGATGCTGCGAGCGCACGCAGGGAGCGCACGGCACCGCCACGGGGTCCGGCCGTCGCCTAGCCTTGAAGGCCTCCCATGGACATCATCACGCTCATCATCATCGCGGTGGCCATCGCACTCGACCCCCTCCCGCTGGTGCCATTCATCCTGCTGCTCACCTCCAAGCGGGGCGTTCAGAAGGGCGCGGCATTTCTTGTCGGCTGGCTGGTGTCGCTCTCGGCCATCGTGGTGCTCACCATCGTGGCCACGGGCAACACGCCGCCAGAGCATGGTTCAGCGCCCGCATGGGCGGCCTTGATGGCCAAGCTGCTCATCGGCGTGCTGCTGCTGATCATTGGCCTGCGAAAATGGCGAACCATGTCGCGGCCGAAGAGGCCCAAGGCGCCACCGAAATGGCAGCAGGGGATCGACGACATGTCGCTCTGGTTTGCCGCGGCCCTCGCGCCCATCACTCAGCCGTGGGGCCTCATCGCTGCCGGGGTCACGACCGTGCTCGAGGTACAGGTGGGGTCGGTGTCGAGCGTGCTGGCGCTCGTCATGTTCGTACTTGTGGCCAGCTCCAGCTACATCGCGCTGCAGGTGGGTGCCGCTGTGCGTCCAGAGCGCGCACAGCGTGTGGCCACGGCAATGCGGGCGTGGATCGAATCTCACACGGACCGCGCGATCGCAGTCGGCGGAACTGCGATCGGTGCCTTTCTCGTGGCGTCGAGCACGTACCAGTTGCTCACGTAGCCCCCTGGGTGCACCTGCCCGCCCTGGGTCTGGCTACGCGGCGCACCCGGGGGGGTACGGGGCGGGTACCGGCTGCGCCGTGCGCGCCTTGATGGCCTCGATGCGCGTGACGAACCCGCCAGTTGGATCCACCTTCGCGTACCGGTCGTACACCGGCTGCACAGCCTCGCGCATGGCGGCTAATTGTGGCGACGTGGCGGTGCCGAAGTAGAAAAACCCGTCGCCGGCCTTGCACAGGTCGGCCATCAGGGTGCTGGCCGGGTCGGTGAGGATGTCCAGTGAGTCTGACGCCAGGCTCGTGGCCGCACGGGTGATCACCGCGCGATCGGCCGCAGGGATGGCGTTCCATGCGGCGTCACCCACCACCAGCACGGCCGGAAATGGCCACAGGTTCACATTGCCGCTCATGCAGGTGAGCACCTCGTAGAACTTCTGCGTGTACACCAGCCCCACGTTGGCCTCGATGGCGTTGAGGCGTCCGTCCTCAACCGCACTGGCAACCTTGCCGAGCGGCATCGCAGTGGGAATGGCCCCGAGCGCCGTGATCGACTCCGCGAGCAGGTCGGACTGCACCGAGCGCATCTGCACGCCCACGAAGTCTGACGGCTCAACCAGGCAGCCATCCACCGCCGCAGGTTTGCGTAGACCGCCCTCGTGGATGGCGAGGCCGGTGAGCCCCAGCGCCTGCGTGCCCTTCAGCATCTCTGCTGCCAGCGGGCTGGTGATCACGCTGCGCTCCACGGCGTAGTTGGTGATGAGAAATGGCATCTGCAGTGCCTCAAATGACTGCACGCCTACGTCTTGCCACACGGGTGCCGACACCGAGCCGCCATCAATGGCGCCGGAGCGAATGTCGGTGAGAAGCGCCAGGTCGTCTCCTCCTCCGTATGCGGCCGTGAGTGACACACCAACCTTCCCGCGCGACATCGCTGTGACCCTCTGCGCGAAGGCCGCGAGGGCCAGGCCGTATGGATGCTGCGCCGTGGTGACGAACCCCAGCCGCAGGTTGGTGCGACTGCCGACGGTGCCGACGGAGTCCTTCATCACCGGAGTGGTGGTCTGAGCACCGGTCCCGTTGCCGGACGACCCGCAGCCGGTCATCAGCACTGCAGCGCCCAGTACAGCGGCGCAGGCAAACAGCACAGCGGTGATGCGGGGGTGAGGGCTCATGACCGTGCCCACGCTACCGAAGCCGCGGGAGGATGGACTCACCGGTACGCTTGTTCAGTGCGCGTTCCGCCCCTCTTCCGTCGCAGTACGGTCGCCGCAGCGCTTGCCGCCCTCGTCGTGCTCTCCACGGGTTGCGGTAACGACTCGTCCACGCTCACCGGATCGGTGCGGGTGGCGGGGTCAACCACACTGCTGCCCCTCATGGGACGGGCAACCGAGGCGTTCGCTGCCGATCATGTCTTGGCCCCGGTCAACGTACGCATGACGGGTACCACCGATGGCATCACCCTGCTGTGTGACCAGCTTGCCGACATCGCCGGTGCCAGCCGTCCCATTACTGTGCGCGAGCTTCGTGGATGTGCAACGGCCGGAGTACACCCCACGCAGGTGACGGTGACGCGTGACGCCGTGGTGCTGTTTACCGATGCCAAGGGGAACGCCCCCGCATGCCTCGCCCTCGGCGACCTGTACCAGCGCTTCGCATCAGGTGCGGCCGGTACGCAGCCGCCCGTTGTGGTTCCCGATGCATCATCCGGCACCCGGACAATGTTTCTCGAAAAAGCGGTGGCTCCACTGGCCGCCGTGGAAGGCGTGGATCCGGCCATTCGCCGCGATGCCCACGTGACGAACAGCGACCAGCAGATGCTTGCCGAGGTGCTGCGGCTGCCAGGTGCCATCGGGTTTGCCGGCTGGCAGACCGTGCGGCCGTGGCTCGGCAAAGTGCGCGTGATCGCTGTAAACGCCGGGGATGGCTGCGTGTCGCCCAGTGCGTCTTCAATCGCGGGCGGCACCTACCCGCTGAGCCGTGACCTGCTGGTGTATGCCAATCCCGATGCGGGCCTGAGTAGTGACACCGTGGTCGCCTACATGGACATGCTCACCTCACCAGACTTTCTGAGCACCGCCGACACCGGCCTGTCGGCAGATGAGATAGCGGCTGCTCAGGATGCGTGGGCCCAGCGCGCCCCGGCGACGGCCGCCGCATGATGGGCGTGCTCGCATCGCTCCCCTCCTGGGAGGTGATCCTGCTCTCAGTGGTGCTGGTGGCCCTGGTGAGTGTGGCGACCTCACTGCTCATCCGGCGTCGTATGGGCCCGGGCCCCCGCGAGCGCGCGGGCGTGACCGCCGCCGCATACATGACGGCGGTCGGCAGCCTGTTCGCCATCCTCACGGGTTTTCTCATCAGTTCCGAGTACGCCACGCTGAAGGAGGCACAGCATTCGGTGGGGGCCGAGGTGAGCGCCGCGAGCCAGCTGGCGTACGCCACGGGAGTGCTGCCCCCGGCCGACGCCCAGCGGCTGCAGGAGAACCTCACCGCCTATCTTGATGCACTGCGCAGCGGTGAGTGGCCGGCGCTCGCGGCCGATGCGCCTGATCGCTCGACAGCTGTTCCTGCGATGCGCTCTCTGCAGCAGGCGGTGTTCGAGGTGGCCAATCGCCCGTACGTGCCGGGCGCCGCATCCGGCACGCTGCAGGACGCCGTCAACGAACTCACCTCGAATCGCCGGCAGCGGGTGGTCATCAGTACGGGCGGGCTCCCCTTTCCGCTCTTCGCGCTTGCGGTGATTGCCGGGCTCGCACTGATCGTCAACTCGCTACTGGTGGCGGCCAGGCAGGGCACGCGGTACTCATGGGTGGCGCTCGGGATCATGTTGGCGGTCGCGCTCGACCTGGGCGCGATCCTCACCATCAGTGCGCCGTTCAACGGGGGATTCGTGGTGAGCACCGACCCCATCAGTGAGCTCATCACCGAACTGCAAAAGGGCGAGTACCTGCCGTGGGTGACCACGCGATGACCGGTGCGCGGTTGCTGCTGACCGGGTGCGTCATTGCGCTCGCAGGCATGGTGCTCATGGCCACGGGTTGTGGTGACGCGCCTGCACCGTCGACGGCCGTGGCAGCAGACCCAGCATGCGCTCAGGCCCCCGATGCATGCGTCACCGTGGGAATTGGTGAGCCCATATACCTGGGCACGCTGCTCTACCCATCCGATGACGGTGGGGTAGTTACCGCGCGGTCAGTACAGCTGGCCGTGGATTATCTGGATGGACGCTTTGATGGCCACTCGGGAACGCTGCGAGGGCATGCCGTTGACGTGATTCCCGAGGCCGAGGACTGCACGCCTGCCAGCGGCCGCGCGGGTGCCCGTCGACTGCTGGCGGCTGCCCCTGTTCTGGGTGTCATCGGGACCACGTGCTCGGCCGCCGCGTATCGCGCTGCCGCCGAGGTACTCAGCCGCCACCGCGTGCTGCTCATCTCACCCACCAATACATCCCCCTTGCTCACTTCGCCGCAGGGGCATGACCGATACTTCTTCCGGACGGCGTTCAACGACCTCATCCAGGCAGCAGCAGTGGCTGAGTTTGCGGGGCAGCGCCTACGTGCGCGCACCGCCGCCACGGTGTCGGTGAACGATGCCTACTCGCGGCCTCTGGCCGCGCAGTTCGTAGACGGATTCGGTGCTGAGGGTGGCCGTGCGGTGGCGGCCCTCACGGTGACCGATCCACTCGGTGCCGGGCGGGCGGCGCAGGTGGCGTCCCGCCTGGCGAATGCCGCGCCCGGGGTCATCTTCCTTCCGCTCATGGAGCCGGCCTGCGGCACGATGGTGCGTGCCATCCGGGCCGAGGCGGCGCTGGCAACCACACCGGTGGTGGTGTCGGAGGCCTGCATGAGTGCCACGTTCCTTCGCCGCATGGGTTCTCTTGCGAACGGCATCTACGCATCGGGGCCCGACCCCGCTGGCGCAGGAAGCAGCAGCTTTGCCACGGTGCAGTTTCTCCCGGCCTACCGCCGCCAGTTCGGGTCGGCCCCGGCGACGGTCTTCGCCTTCGCGGCATTTGATGCCACCAACCTCGTGCTGGAAGCCGTCCGTCGTACTGCGGTGCAGTTGCCGGGAGGTGCCTTGGTGATCAACCGTGAAGCCCTGCGGGCGTCAATCATTTCCGTCAACGGCTACGACGGCCTGTCGGGCATCCTCACCTGCCTGCCGGCAGGCGACTGCGTACCCGCGGCGCGCATCTCGGTGTACCGCGCCCCGCAGTGGCCGGTGGGAGGCCGCACGGCAGCCCTCCCGGTGTTCAGCACCGCGCG
>CAMCOB010000001.1 GCA_945876305.1 Bifidobacterium breve | reverse complement strand
GAGGAGGCCGTCGCGGCCCCCACGGCGATCGAGTCGGAGTCGCTTCCGCGCCCGCGGGAGATCTACGACGTCCTGAACGACTACGTGGTTGGTCAGGAGGAGGCCAAGCGAAGCCTCGCCGTGGCCGTGTACAACCACTACAAGCGCGTGCACGTGATGCAGTCCGACGAGACGGACATCGAACTGCACAAGAGCAACATCCTGCTCTTGGGGCCCACCGGTTGCGGAAAGACCCTTCTGGCACAGACGCTTGCGCGCATCATCAACGTTCCCTTCGCCATCGCCGATGCAACCGCGCTCACCGAGGCGGGGTACGTGGGTGAGGACGTCGAGAACATCCTCCTCAAGTTGATCCAGGCGGCCGACTTCGACATCAAGCGTGCCGAGACCGGCATCGTCTACATCGACGAGGTCGACAAGATCGCCCGTAAGTCGGAGAACCCGTCCATTACGCGCGACGTGTCGGGCGAGGGTGTGCAGCAGGCGCTGCTCAAGATTCTTGAGGGCACCGTTGCCTCAGTACCGCCGCAGGGTGGTCGTAAGCATCCGCATCAGGAGTTCCTCACCATCGACACGACGAACATCCTGTTCATCTGCGGTGGGGCGTTCGCCGGCCTCGACAAGGTGATCGAGCGCCGCATCGGCAAGAAGGGCCTCGGGTTCGCCGCTGATATCAGCAACCGCAGGACGGCCAAGGATCACGATCTCTTTGGCGAGACCCTCCCGGAGGACCTCACGCACTACGGGCTCATCCCCGAGTTCATCGGCCGCCTGCCCATCGTCTCGTCGGTGAACCAGCTCACCCGCGAGGACCTGGTGACCATCCTCACCGAGCCAAAGAATGCGCTCACGCGCCAGTACCGCCGCTTCTTCGCGTTTGACGACGCCGAGTTGGTGTTCAGCGATGACTCTCTCTACGCCATTGCCGATAAGGCACTTGAGCGCAAGACCGGTGCGCGTGGGCTTCGCTCCATCATCGAGGACGCCCTCCGCGATGTGATGTTTGAGCTGCCGTCCCGCGACGACGTGCGCAAGTGCGTCGTCACTCGCGAGACCATCGAGAAGGGGCTGCCACCCACCCTCGTCACCGAGGCGACGGGTCGGATGCCGCTCGTTGAGGCCGAGGAGTCGGCATAGCCACCGCGGGTGAGGGCGGGGCGTGGCCAGCCCGGCTCGAACCCCTGGAGATGGAGCCCCATTGGGTTGATGCATGGCGCGATTCCGGCGTCACGCGCGGCGACCCATCAAGCCCGCGGGCGCCGTACGTCATTGCAGTGCCTCCTCCCAACGTCACCGGTGCCCTGCACATGGGGCACGCACTCAACGGCACCATTCAGGACGTGCTCATCCGCCGTCACCGTATGGCCGGATTTGAGACTGAGTGGATATGCGGCACCGACCACGCCGGCATCGCAACCCAGGCAGTGGTTGAAAAGGAGTTGGCCACGCAGGGGGTGCGTCGTGCCGACCTGACCCGCGAGCAATTTCTTGAGCGCGTGTGGGAGTGGAAGTCCGAGTACGGCGGTCGCATCATCGAGCAGTTCACCCGGCTCGGTTGCACCATGGACTACACACGCGAGCGCTTCACCATGGATGACGGCTATGCAAAGGCCGTGCTGCGGGTATTCGTTGACCTGTACGAAAAGGGCTACGTCTACCGCGATACCTATCTGGTCAACTGGGATCCGGGTCTCGGGTCGGCGATCTCCGACCTCGAGGTGGAAAACCGGGAGGTGACCGACACCCTCGTGCGCATCGCCTACCCGCTGAGCGATGGCTCGGGCGAGGTCGTGGTGGCCACCGTGCGCGCCGAGACGATGCTGGGTGATACCGCGGTTGCGGTGCACCCCGACGACGAGCGCTACCGCGACATGGTGGGCAAAACCATCACGCTGCCCCTGTCGGGCCGTGAGGTACCGATCATCGGGGATACTCATGTGGACCCGACGTTTGGCACCGGTGCACTGAAGGTGACCCCGGCGCACGACCCCAACGACTTCGAGATCATGCGCCGCCACGGGCTGGAGGCCATTCAGGTGATTGGCGAGGATGGCCGCATCACCGCCAATGCGCCCGAGGCCTACCGCGGGCTCACCGTCGCCGAGGCGCAGGCCGCCGTGGTGGCCGATCTCGACGCCGCCGGATTGATCCGCGGTACCGAGGAGTACCTGCACACGGTGCCATTCTCACACCGCTCCGGTGCACGGGTTGAGCCCCTTTTGTCGCTGCAGTGGTTCTGCGACATGGAGAAGCTGGCCGCCCCTGCGATTGATGCGGTGGCCGACGGGCGCGTGCGATTCACCCCACCCACCTTTGGCCGGGTGTACCAGGACTGGCTGGCTGAGATCCGTCCGTGGTGTCTGTCGCGTCAGCTGTGGTGGGGGCACCAGCTGCCGGTGTACTACCGCGGTGACGAGGTGTTCGTGGGCATGGAGGCGCCCGAGGGCGAGGGGTGGCAGCGCGACCCCGACGTGCTCGACACGTGGTTCTCGTCGGCGCTCTGGCCCTTCGCCACTCTCGGCTGGCCGGATCGCACCCCCGAACTTGAACGTTTCTATCCCACCAGCGTCCTGTCCACCGCGCGCGAGATCATCTTCCTGTGGGTGGCCCGCATGGTGATGATGGGGCTTGAGTACATGGGCGAGGTGCCGTTCACCGACGTGTACATCCACTCGGTGGTGCAGGCGCCCGATGGACGACGCATGAGCAAGAGCCTCGGCACCGGCATCGACCCGCTCGAGGTGGTCGACCGCGAGGGCGCCGACGCGCTGCGGTTTGGCCTGCTCATGATCACCTCCACGCAGGATGTGCGCTTCAGCGAGGATCGCATCAAGCAGGGGCGCCAGTTGGTCACCAAGTTGTGGAACGCGACGCGCCTGGTCGTGGACCGCGGTGGGCGCGCGGGTGTTGCCCCCGAGCCCACCACACTCGGCGACCGCTGGATCGCGTCGGTCATCGCCGGCGCCATCGAGCAGTCCGACCATCTGGTGGAGGGTTTTGAGTTCAGTCAGTTCGCCGACGGGCTGTACCACCTCATCTTTGATGACCTCTGCGACTGGTACCTCGAGCTGCTGAAGGCCGATCTGGCAGACCCGGCATTTGCGGGGGCCGCGCTTACGCAGGTACTCGCGCTCGCGCACCCGGTCATCCCATTCACCACTGAGGAGTGCTGGAGCAGGCTCCCCGGGTCGACCGGCTTGATGCTCACGCATGAGCCCGCCCATGCCATCGGTCCCCGTGATGCTGACGCCGAGGCCGCCATCAGCGCCCTGCGCGAGGCCGTGCAGGCAATGCGCGCGTTCCGAGCGGAGCACGGCATCAGCCCTCGCGAGACGCTCACCGTGACCATCGCGGTCGATGGTCAGAGCGCGCTCCCGATTGATGCCTTCGCTGCGATTGCCGGGGTGGAAGTGGGCGAGGTGGGTAACGACGCCCTGGTGGTGCCGGTGTCGTTCGGGCGCCTCATGGTTCCCGCACCCGAGGTTGACCCGGCCGTTGAGCGCGCCCGCCTGGAGGGTACGCTCGTCGGTGCCCGCGGTGAATTGGGTCGCGCCGAGAAGCAACTCGCCAACGAGCGCTTCACCAGTCGTGCGCCCGATCACCTGGTAGAGGCCGAGCGCGAGAAGGCCCGTCGCTTCACCGCCGAGGTCGAGGAGATCTTGGCGCGGCTTGACGCCCTCGGCTAGGCCCGCAATGGATCACGGGGGCGCCGTTCGCTGGATTGAGGGCCTCGACCGAATGGGCATGAAGTTCGGGCTGGAGCGCATGCAGGCACTTATGTCTGCGCTCGGTCAGCCGGTTGCCGGTATTCCGGCGGTGCATGTGGTGGGGACCAACGGCAAGTCGTCGGTGACCCGCATGACTGCCGCAATCCTCACTGCCCACGGGGTACGCACCGGGGCGTACATCTCACCGCACATCACCGGGTGGGGCGAACGCGTCGCGCTTGATGGGGTTGACATCTCGCCGGGGGCCTTTGCTCATGCGGCGAGTCGGGTGAGCGATGCCGTGTCGGGTGTTCCGGGGGGCGCCATCACCCAGTTCGAGGCACTCACGGCGGTGGCGCTGGATGCGCTTGGCACCGCGCGCGCCGAGGTGATTGTTCTCGAGGCGGGGCTCGGTGGGCGCCTGGACGCCACGAACGTGGTTGATGCCGATGTGGTGGCGCTCACCGGCGTGGACCTCGACCACACTGAGCTGCTCGGCGAGACCCTCCCGCAGATCGCAGCAGAGAAGCTGGCAGTGGCGCGCGATGGCCTGGGCGCGGTACTGCTGGGCCCGCTCGCTTCCGGGGCGCGCGACGCAGTGGCACCGATCATGGCCCGCAGGGGCCTCTCAGGATGGGCCGTGGGGCAGGAGATCGCGGTCCGATCCGGAAACGGACTCCTCGTGACGATCTCCACTCCCAACGGCGCGCTGGCCGACATGGACATACCGGTTCACGGCGACTGGCAGCGGGGCAACCTTGCGCTGGCCGTGGGCGCCGCTGAGCAGGTGCTCGGGCGTGGCGTGGATCGCGACCGGGTGGAGCGGGCCATTCGTGAGATGCGAAATCCGGGACGCCTGCAGATCATTCTCGGTTCACCCATCATCGTGCTCGATGGCGCGCACAACCCGGCCGGGGCCGCCGCGCTGGCCGCGACGCTGCCGGAAATCCTGGGCGACATCCGACCGGTGGCCGTCATCGGAATGATGGCCGACAAGGATGCCTCGGGAATCTGTGAGGCCCTCGCACCAGCGATCAGTGCGGCCTGCGTTACCCGCGCATCGTCGGGGCGGGCCATCAGACCCGAGTTCATCGCGCGCATGCTCGAAATCCGCGGCGTCCCAGTGCAGGTCGTTCCCGGACCCGCCCGCGCGCTGGAGCGCGCATGCCTCGACGCAGGTCCCAATGGGGCCGTGCTCGTGGCGGGATCCCTTCATCTGCTGTCCGATCTCGCACCCATTGCGGTGGCATCTGGCAGCGAAAACGCCAGTGGTAGACTCGCCGCCGCTCACGGGCGGGACGCAAGCGCCGAGGAGATTTGGGGTCAATGACCTTTCTGAGCAGTGATCCATTCCAGTCGGTATCCGATTTCTTCGGATCCAGCGTCTGGACTATCGCCCTGGTGCTCATCCAGGTGTTCGCAGCGGCCCTGTGGCTCGCGCTCGCCTACTGGGTGTATCAGGACGCCCGCCGCCGGTTTGAGAACTCGGGGGCCATCACCGCATGCGTGGCCATCGCGCTCATCATCCCGTTTCTGGGTGCGCTGGTCTACCTGTTCATCCGTCCGCCGGAGTACTTGACCGACGCTCACGACCGCGAGCTGGAGACCCTGGCCCTTGAGAGTCAGGTGGAAGGCCTTCGCTGCCTGTCGTGCGACGGTGTCGTGGGCCCACGGTTTCTCGTGTGCCCCAACTGCACTGCCTCACTTCGCCAGCCGTGCCGACGCTGCTCCGAGCCGCTCGAGCCCCACTGGCAGGTGTGTCCGTACTGCGCCGCCCCGGCGGCGCCCACATCAAGCCGAACCCTCGACGACACGCGCATCGAACGCCGTCGCCGTGACGACACCAACCAGGACCCGGAGCCCGGAATCTCATGATCGAACGTACCTTTGTGATGGTGAAGCCCGACGCGACCGCGCGCGGGATCTCCGGCGAGATCATCGCCCGATTCGAGCGCCGCGGCTTTCAGCTGGTGGGGCTCAAAAAGACGGTCATGACACGCGCGGCCGCCGAGGAGCACTACGACGAGCACCGCGACCGACCGTTCTTCGCCGAGCTGGTGGAGTTCATCACCTCGGGTC
This sequence comes from Bifidobacterium breve, assembly GCA_945876305.1. Classification (GTDB taxonomy): domain Bacteria; phylum Actinomycetota; class Thermoleophilia; order Miltoncostaeales; family Miltoncostaeaceae; genus SYFI01. The sequence goes on along the minus strand of CAMCOB010000001.1, from coordinate 52,653 downwards.
CGGTCGTGATGATGGCCATCGAAGGCGATGGTGCCATCGCCGCGTGCCGCATGATGATGGGCACGACGAACCCGCAAGATGCCGCGCCCGGGACCATCCGCGGTGACTACGCGCTCGACCTGGGTCAGAACGTGATTCATGGCTCTGACGGCACCGAGAGTGCCGCGCGCGAGCTGGGCATCCACTTCGCCGCGTCGGAGCTGCTCGGCTGATCATCCTCGCCTCGCGCTCCCCCCAGCGGCGTGGGCTGCTGGGGGCGCTTGGCATCACGTTTCGCGTCGTGGCCTCCGACGAGGCCGAGGACAGCGATCCCGGGCTGCCGGCAGAGGAGCGCGTGATGGCCCATGCACGCGGCAAGGCGCGCGACGTGGCCGGTCGGGTGGGTATTCCGGGTGGCGGCGCTGTGCTCGGCGCGGATACCGAGGTGGTGCTCAATGGCATCGCACTTGGCAAGGCGGCCGACGAGGCTGATGCGCGCGGCATGCTGCAGGCGCTCGCCGGGCGCGAGCACACGGTGATGACCGGGTTGGTGCTGGTGACCGCTCACGGTGAGCATGAGTGCCTTGCCCGGGCCACCGTGCGGATGCGGCCGATCGACGATGAGGTACTTCGCTGGTACCTCGGGCGCGGGGAGTGGCAAGGCCGTGCGGGGGCATATGCCGTGCAGGGCGCAGGCGGGGCGTTGATCGAGGGCATTGAGGGCGAGCCCTCCACCGTTATCGGCCTCCCCATCGGTGCGTTGGGGCTGCTGCTGGACGACGCCGGCCTCGCCCCGTGGGGGACGGCCGCCTGAAACGCGTCGTGCAGGCATCCCCTGCATAGGCCTATGAATTGAGGGGCGCGATACGCTCCCGCAGCATCTTCGGGTGTAATGCCCTCGTCACTCACACCATTGGAGGCCCGCCATCGGGTTTCTCGGTTACCTGACGGGGTTCGGCGGCCGCGATATGGCCGTGGACCTCGGCACCGCCAACACTCTCGTTTACGTAAAGGGTCGCGGCATCGTTTTGTCTGAGCCGTCTGTGGTCGCAATCGACCAACGGACCGGTGATGTGCACGCTGTCGGCATTGAGGCGAAGCGCATGCTCGGTCGTACCCCGGGCAATATCACCGCTATTCGCCCGCTGAAAGATGGCGTCATCGCCGACTTCGACGTGACCGAGCAGATGCTCCGTCACTTCATCCAGAAGGTGCATCAGAACAGGTGGGCGCACCCCCGCGTGGTCGTATGCGTGCCGTCGGGCGTGACGGGCGTGGAGAAGCGCGCCGTCGAGGAGGCCACGCTGTCTGCCGGTGCGCGCCAGGCGTATCTCATTGAGGAGCCCATGGCCGCCGCAATCGGCGCGGGGCTGCCCGTCGGCGAGCCGACCGGGAACATGATCGTGGACATCGGTGGCGGCACCACGGAGGTTGCAGTCATCTCTCTGGGCGGAATCGTTGTGGCGCAGTCCATTCGGGTGGGTGGCGACGAGCTCGACGAGGCCATCGTCAACTACGTGAAGCGGGAGCGGAAGCTGCTGATCGGTTCACAGACCGCCGAAGAGGTGAAGCTTGAGATCGGATCTGCCTACAAGCTGAAGGACGAGATGAAGGCCGAGGTCCGCGGCCGCGACATGATCAGCGGGCTGCCGAAAACCGTCGTGCTGACCAGCGAGCAGGTGCGCGAGGCGCTTGAGGAGCCGGTGGGGCAGATCGTGGCGGCCGTCCGGGCCACGCTGGACCGCACGCCGCCCGAGCTTGCATCGGACATCATGGACCGCGGCATCGTTATGGCAGGCGGCGGCTCGCTGCTGAATGGTCTCGCCGATCGCCTGCGTGCCGAAACGGAGATGCCGATCCACCTCGCCGACAGCCCCCTCACCTGTGTTGCCGTGGGCTCGGGCCGATCACTCGAGGAGTTCGAGGTCATGCGCCGTTCCTCCAACGGTGGGCGGCGCTCGAGGCGCAGCCGGTACTGAGTTACCGGAACCCGCGAAATGACCATCGACCGCTGCCGTGTCATATCGTGGACCGGATGCCCGTGACTGGTCGAGGAGAGAACGGAAATCCCCGAATCGCCGAGAAGAAATGACCCCGAGAAGCACCGGATGATGATTCGGCGCGGGGTGATCGGCGGCCTCATCGCCCTGTGTCTCATCGTGTTTACGGTGTATTTCCGCGAGTCCGGCAGCGGCCCGCTGCACGGCGCCCAGCAGATGGCGGGATCAGCAGCGATGCCACTGCAATCAATTACCGAGCGCGCGACGCAACCATTTCGCGATGGCTGGGGCTGGGTTACTGGGCTTGTGGATGCCCGCGGGCAGAATGAGGATCTGAAGGCACAGAATGCGGCGCTTCAGGCGCGCGTTCTGGCGCTGTCCGACCAATCGGCCGAGATCGCCCGCCTTCGGACGCTGCTACGCATTGATGGGAGCGTTCCTTCGGGCTACAAGTCGGTTGTTGCATCAGTTGTGGGGCGCTCGCCCACCAGTTGGTACGCGCGCGCCACCCTGAGCGCCGGGACCTCTGACGGCATCGTGGTGAACAGCCCGGTGGTGAGCGGTGCGGCGCCCGGTGCCGCGCTTGTGGGGATCATCACCGAGGCCTCGGCCTTCACATCGGTTGTCACATTCATCACCGACGCCTCCATCCGCGTGGGCGCCACGGTGGATGGGTCTGGTGGCGCGCTGGGCGTTCTTCGTCCGACAGTGGGCGGGCAGTTGATGATGGGTGGCGTGCCGCGCGATTTCCGCGTGAAGCCGGGCGGCATCGTTCGCACAGCCGGGTTCTCGGCCGATCTGCGACTTCCGTCCGTGTTCCCGCGCGGTATCGCGGTGGGGCTGGTGGCCGGGGTCGGATCACGCGATGTCGATACGTTCCAGACCATTCAGGTGACGCCCTACGTTGATGTGCGCACCCTGGCTGACGTCGCCGTGCTCACGCCGCAGTCGGCCGCTGCGCGACGGAGGGCAGCCGGCTGAGCGAGCGAACCCTTGGCGCGGCGGCACGCGTCCGTGCCGCCCGTCAGCGGCCGGTGCGGGCACTGCCCGATCGGGGTATCGCGCTCAAACGCGTGGCGCTGCTCGCCGCCGCTGCAGTAATCCTGCAGATCACGGTAATGCCAGGCATCACGGTCGCCGATGGATCACCCGACATCGTCATCGCTGCCGTGGTGTCCATCGCGGTGCTTCGGGGGTCGCTGGTGGGCGCCGTCACCGGCTTCGCCTGCGGATTCCTCGTGGAACTGACCACGCCCGTCGGCACTCTGGGTGTGATGGCATTGCTCTATCTCGCAGTGGGAGCGTGGTGCGGGCTGTTTGCCGACCGCCCCGAGGCATCCACCATTGGTCTTCCGCTCGGCCTCATCGTGGCCGGCGCGGCTTTCGTGCAGGTGGGATATGCCTTGTTTCAGTGGCTTCTGGGGACTGATGTGACGGCGTCGGTGATTGCGATGCGCATTGTTGTTCCCACCGTGGCGCTCTCGGCCCTGCTCGGTCCCCCCGTCCTGCTGGTCGCGCGGAGACTTCTGGGGGCCCCGATTGACGTCGAGCCGGGGATGCTTGACGAGTGAGCACGATGCCACCCCGTACCCCCACGTCGCCGACTGACGATCCGCCGCCCCGTAGGCCTCGTCGATCCGGGCGCCCGCCCCGGTCCGTGCTGCGCATGGCGTCGTTTGCCGGTCTCGCCATTGTGCTGCTGGTGGTACTGGTCGTGCGCCTGTGGTTTCTTCAGGTGATCGGGGGTGCGGGATATCAGGAGCGGGCGGAGGCCAATCGCCTGCGCACCGTCATTACCGAAGCACCGCGTGGCGCGATCACCGATCGCAACGGCAAGGCGCTGGTGACGAGCAAGGAAGTGCTCAACCTCGTGGCCCAGCCACAGGATCTGGTGGGCGACGCCGGCGCGCGGACGCTCACCCGGCTCTCCGCCGCGCTGGGGCACCCCGCCGGGTACTTTGCAGCGAAGGTAGCCAGGGCCCAGAAGGCCAGTCCGTTCGAGGCAGTTGTGCTTGAGGAGGATGCGTCGCCGCAATTGCAGGCCTACGTTGAGGAGCGCCGGGCGCAGCTTCCGGGCATCGATCTCCAGTCTGCCTACAAGCGCGAATACCCCAACGGGACGATGGCTGCCCATCTTCTGGGCTACACGGGTCCCATTCCCGCGGAGTCCGCTCGCAAGTACCGGGATCAGGGATATCTGGGCAACGAAACCGTGGGTCGTGCCGGCATCGAAAGTCAGTATGAGGAATACCTACGCGGCATCGCGGGCCGGCAGCAGGTTGAGGTGGATGCGCGCGGCGACATCGTGGGGCGGGGGGTCATCTCGCAGACGTCGCCGCGTCCGGGACAGACCCTGCGCCTTTCCATCGATCTGAGCGTTCAGAAGGCGCTTGAGCGGGCGCTGGCGCGCGAGGTGGCAGCCGCCGGTACATCGACCGGCGCGGCCGGGGTGGCCATCGATCCAAAAACCGGCGCGGTACTGGCAATGGCGTCGTTGCCCACCTTCAAGCCCGACGTATTTGAATCGGGTACTCCCCGTGAGATCCAGCGTGTACTCACAAGCCCGGGGCGGCCCTTGCTCGACCGTGCCATCGGCGGTGAGTATCCCGCCGCCTCAACCTTCAAGGCCATCATCGGCTCTGCAGCGCTCGCGTCGGGGCTGTACACGCCGGGTGAGCAGATTGAGTCCCCCGGATCCCTGATGCTCTACAAGACGCGCTTCCGCGGATTCAACAACAAGGCATATGGCGCGATTGCGCTGCCGCAGGCGCTTGAGGTATCGAGCGACACGTTCTTCTACACACTCGGCGATCGCTCATACCGTCGTCCGGGTTGGCCGCTGCAGGAGTGGTCGCACAGGTTCGGCCTCGGAAAGGCCACGGGAATCGATCTCACGGAGGGCGAGAGTGCTGGCCTCATTCCTGATCTGGCCTACAAGCGTCAGACATGTGATCGCAAGGTGGACCCGATCAACTGCTCGTGGCGGCCTGGCGACTCCATCAACATGTCAATCGGGCAGGGCAATGTTCTGGTGACGCCGGTGCAGATGGCGGTGGCATACGGGGCGATCGGCAATGGCGGAAAGGTGGTCACGCCGACCCTCGGGAACGCTGTCGTCGACAACGATGGCCGTGTGCTGCGGGATCTGTTGAGCGCGCGCGCCAAGAATGATCTGGGTCTTCCGGCCGGGGTTCTCGACCAGGTCAAGCAGGGGCTGAAACTTGCCGCGAACGGCAATAGCGGCACATCGACCCCTGTGTTCGGCGGCCTCCCCCGGGCATTCAAGGTGGCGGGCAAGACCGGAACCGCCGAGAACTCGTCCAAAATCGACCACGCATGGTTTGTGGGCTACGCGCCTGCAGATGACCCGACCATCGTGGTGGCGGTGGTGATCGAACGCGGCGGGCAGGGCAGCAACTCGGCGGCCCCGGCCGTGTGTGTGACCATGGCTGCGTCGCTGGGGTTCGCGGAAAGTCGTTGCGGTAGCGGGGCGAAGGTCAACTGATGACGACCCTGACCGGGGAGCCCCAGGGGGTCGGGGCCCGCCTGCGCCAGGCCACCGGCGGGCTTGACTGGTGGTTGCTGGGAATGGCCCTCGCGGTCTCCGGCTTCGGCGTGTTTGTGGTCAGGGCCGCCACGGAGTCGGACGTGGCGTCGAATTCGGGCTTCTACTTCACCCGCCAACTGGCGTTCACCGTGGTGGGACTGGTGTGCCTGTTCTTCGTGTTGCGGCTCAACCTCGACGATCTGTCGCGTTATGTGTGGACCATCTACGCGATTCTGGTGGCGTCGGTGGGGGCCGTCTTGGTGCTCGGCGCGTCCGCCCGCGGATCCACTCGCTGGATCGAACTCGGCCCGGTGCGTGTGCAGCCGTCAGAGCTCGGCAAGGTGCTGATCGCGTTCGTGCTTGCCGTCGTGGTGGTGGAACGGCTGAAGGCGATCGAGCCGGCCCGGCTGTCGTGGATGGTGCTCGGTCTCACGATGCTGCCCGCGGTCATCGTGTTTCTGCAGCCCGACCTCGGAACCGCCCTTGTGTACGTGGCAATCGCCGTGGCCATCCTCTGGGTGGCTGGGCAGCCCATCACGCACTTCATCGTTGCAGGCGCGGTCATCGTGGCGGCGGCGGGAATGATCCTCTATGTGCTTCCGGCGGCGGGGCTGGACGTTTTGCGTCCGTATCAGGTGGATCGACTCACGTCGTTCGTTGATTCGGGCGGCGATCGCACGCAGTCGGGGTACCAGTTGGAGCAGAGCAAGGTGGCCATCGGTTCGGGTGGGGCATTTGGCAAGGGCCCCTCCGGTGCCACTCAGACCATCAATGACTTCCTGCCCGAGCACCACACCGACTTCATCTTCGCTGTGGTGGCCGAGATGTTCGGATTTCTGGGGGGCGGCCTCCTCATCGCGGCCTACTTCATCATCATCTGGCGGGCCATCGTGATCATGCGATTGGCACCCACCGAACTCGAGCGACTGGTGGTGGCGGGTATCGCCGCAATGCTGGCGTTCGAGGTGTTCGTTAACATCGGCATGAACGTGGGGATCATGCCGATCACGGGAATCCCGCTGCCATTGATGTCGTATGGCGGGAGCCACACACTGACAAACCTTGTCGCCGTTGGCGTCCTCCTTCGCATCGGCATGCGCGGTCGCGCCGCTCAGGCTGCCGGAGCCGCATAGATGGGCGCCATCACCACGCTGGCCAAGCGAGTCAACCGCGTGGCCAAGGACACCCGCGAGCATCATGAGCAGGCCCTTGACGGCGGCGTGATGGCGATCCTGCCGACGAGCCCCGTACTGGGTGGCCGGCTGTCGGGGATGCTCGGCGTACCCGTTGGCGACCGGACTGCAGCCACCCTGCTGGTTATCCCGCTGGGCGCCGGTGACGATGTCCGTGCCGCCGCCCTCGAAGTTGCCGCCAGGTCTCGGCAGAACCATCGCACGCTCGTTCTCATCGTGTGCGCTCTGCATGAGCGTGGCCGCATCGAGCGCGAGTTGCTCGCCGAGGACGACGTCACGATCGGCGATCTGGCATTCGTGCCCGATCTGGAGTCCGATTCATCTGTGAGTGCGGTGATGCAGGCCGTCATCCGCTCGCTCGGCACGGGCATGGTGCCCGCTGCCAGGCGCTACCCGGCGTTACGAGACCCGGTGCATCGCCACCTGGTCGACGTTGCCGCACGGGAGTCGGCAATCGCCGGCGCGCTCAACTGGTTCTCGGGCAGCGCGGCTGCCCAGCACGCAATGGTGGTGCGAATGGGGTCTGCCGAGGGGCAGGGTCTTTCCGCCAAGCGCATTCCCGAGGTGGTCGCAGCGACCGCAACGGGTATCGCCGTGGGCATCGTTGCCCGCGGCGCATCACGTATCGTGCCCGCACCCAGCTGGATGGTGCGAGGCGCTGTCGCATGGGCCTCGACCGTGGCACTTGCCGCGGCGACGGAGCGTATTTCGCGCCGGCTCGGCGACGATATGAACATCGATCCGAAGGACGCCGTGAAGGCGTTCATCCGCGCCCGTCTGGGGCGGAAGGGGAAGAGCTGATCAAGCAGATTCTGGTGTCAATCGATCGCGCCGAGACGCGCGTGGCCATCCTTGAGGACGGGCGCGTCGCCGAGGTGCAGATTGAGCGTCGTGGCAAGGGCTCAGTTGTGGGCCACATCTGGAAGGGCCGCGTGGAGAGCGTGCTTGCCGGTATGGAGGCCTCATTCATCGAGGTCGGCATCGGCAAGAACGGCTTCCTCCACGTGGATGACGTGGTGGCCGAGGGCGTGCCCAAGAAGAAGCGCCTGATCGCCGACATGCTCAAGAAGGGCGACGAGGTCATCGTGCAGGCCGTCAAGGACCCGATGGGGACCAAGGGCGCACGACTCACCATGCAGTTGTCGCTGGCTGGCCGGTTTCTTGTGTACGTGCCATTCGGTGACGGCATCGGTATCTCAAAGCGCCTTGATGACGATGAGCGCCACCGCCTGCGTGACATCTGCAAGAAGCTGCCGCGCGATGGGGGAGGCCTGATCGTGCGTACTGCGGCGGCGGGCGCCTCGGCCACTGAGCTCGCGCGCGACCTTGCATCGCTCAACCTGCTGTGGAAGGCCATCCGTGAGCGGTCAGCACAGGTGCCGCTTCCGTCGCTGCTCTATAGCGAAGCCGACTCGTCGCTCAAGGTCATCCGCGACATCCTCAACGACAGCGTTGATGAGGTGCTCGTGGACGATGCCCGCCAGCACGAGCGCATTGTGGGGTTCCTAAGACGCACGTCTCCGGAACTCGCCGATCGCGTGAAGGTGTGGGACGGCGAGGGGCAGTTGCTGAAGCACTTCGGGGTGGAGGACGCCATCCGGTCCACCCTCAACCGCCGTGTGCCACTGGCATCCGGTGGTTCTCTGGTGATTGATGACACCGAGGCCATGACGGTGATCGACGTCAACTCGGGCAAGAACGTGGGGCGTGGCAACACCCATCTCGAAGACACCATCACCCGTACCAATCTTGAGGCGGCTACCGAGGTCGTGCGTCAGCTGCGGCTGCGCGACATCGGCGGCATCATCGTTATCGACTTCATCGACATGGATAACGCGAAGAACCGCCGGGCGGTGACCCAGGCGCTCAATGACGCACTCGCAAACGATCGCACCCGGACCTTCGTGGTGGAGATCTCGCCGCTCGGCCTGGTGCAGATGACGCGTCAGAACATCAGTGACGGTGCCCGCGAGATCATGACCAACCACTGCCCCACATGCGGGGGGCAGGGATTCGTTGTGAGCGCCGAGACCCACGCCATTGACGCCGAGCGCCAGATCCGCATGGCGCTTACCGGCACATCTGAGTCGCCCGTTGCCGTGAGTGTTCACCCGGAGGTCATGGGGTTCCTCACCGCAGACGACAGCGCGGTGCTGGCGGCGATTGAGGAGGACCTCGGCATCTCGATCACGCTGGAGTCAGATGCCTCGTTGGCACCGGGGAGTGCGCGGGTTGGTGGTGGGGCCGCGGGGAGCGGTGCGAGCCGTTCGCGTACCCGCACCACTCGCAGCCGGTCCGCCGTGAAGCCCGCCGGGGCCTAGCGCGCGCGGTCGCTCCCGCCCGCGGGCTGCAGCGATCCGAGCAGTACTCCAAGCACGGGGTTCACCGTCACACCGGACACACCGGGTGCGGTGACCTCCGTTGCGACGGGGGTGGCGACCGGCACCACACGGCCGTCGGCAACCGCGCTGGCATCCACCTGTGCCCATGCCGAATCGCGCGCGGTGCCGAGGACCGCGTTGGCGGCTGATCGGGCGCGCGATCGAAGGGCAGCATCGCCGGAGATGGCGGGTATCGGTGGGGTGGCGGGCGTGCCCGGAGCGGTGGTGCCCAGCAGCTGCGCATAGGCATCTGATCCGTCTGGGAGTGTCTGAGTCCACATGGCGGTGGCAATCGCGGCACGCGGCGCGGCGCGACCGAGGCCCGAGTTCTTTGGCAGTGCCTTCACGATTGGGACGAGACCAATCTTCGAAAGTGCGTCACGCACGGCCGGGGCGATGGCGCGCTCTGCGGATCCGGTTCCCGTCCAGAGCGTTACCGCGGTGCCGGTGGCCCCCGCCCCGGACACCAGTGCCCGTGCGGTGCGCAGGTCGGGCGCTCGGGTTCCCTCACGGTTGCCCGGGGTGCCGGGCGGAATCATGCGGCTGGCGGCACGGGCCCCGGTGGTGATCGCCGCCGCCGCAACGGACCGATTGAGAGCCAGCCCAACGGCACGCCGCACACCAGGGTCTGTGAACGGAGCCTGGGATGGGTCGATTGCCACGTACGCCGTGGCCGAATCGGTGACGGCATTGGCGGTGGCACCGGCCGCATAGCCACCGCGACGTGTGGCCGACCGGGCAATTGGCATTACCGAGTAGTCGGCGTCGCCGGCTGCGACGTGCGCCGCAGCAGCTCGGGGTGTGAAGCCGAGGCGGATGGTGATGCCGGCTGCATGGCCAGCGGGCAGGCCGTCCCGCGCCACGTAGCCCGGGTTGGCTGTGAGAACGATGCGCCGGTCGGGTTCGAAGGCCGAGATGGCGTACGGCCCCAGGCCCGCCGGTGGGTCAACGGTTTGATCGACCGCCCGGGTGCCTTTGGGAACAACCGATGCAAATGGAAGCGCGAGCGCCTGCACCAGCGTTGGATCCCGTCGCGTGAGGCTGATGGTGACGGTACGTGCGGCGTCGTCGGCCACGACGCCGGACAGCTGTCGGGTGCGCCCCGCGATTACCGCCGGCGCGCCATCGATCGCGGTGTAGAGCGCGGTGCCACGGGAGTCGAGGATGAGCATGCGCTCGAGGCTGCTCTTCACGTCGCTTGGCAGCGCAACGCGCGAGGCGGGCGGGCCAAACCGCACGTCATCCCTCAGCGTGAAGGTGAGCGTCAGACCGTTGGACGAGACGACCGGAAGGGCTGTGGCGAGGTCTGGCACCACGGTGGTTCCCGGAGTACCTCCGGCACGCCGGAACGCCACCAGACCGCCCTGCGTGGCTCCCATTATCTGCCACGCGAGCGGGTCCCGGGCCAGTGCAGGGTCGAGGAAGTCCGGGTTGCCCCCGGCCTCGACGCGCAGCTCACCGCTGGCCCCGAGGGCCTGCGAGGTGCCCGAAATCGCGATCAGGAGCCCGATACCGGCGATACGTGCGATGCGTGGGTGCGAGATTTCCCCTTCGGTGTGGTACTTCGGGTCCGGTGTCGCTACCATGCGCGATCGCGTCCGGAGACGGGCGTCCCGTCGTCAGTAGTGGAGATGTCCGTGGCTGAGTATGCCGTGATCGCCCTCGGGGGCAAGCAATACAGGGTGCGTGAAGGTGAGCGTATCGTCGTGGACCGCATTGCGGCCGAGCCCGGTGAGTCCATCTCGCCCAGGGTTCTCGCAACCGGGAGCGCCGATGGCATCACCGATGGGGGCACCGTGACCGCGGAGGTCGAGGAGCACGTTCTCGGACCGAAGATCACGGTTTTCACCTACCGCGCCAAGAAGGACAGCAAGCGCAAGATGGGTCACCGCTCGCACCTTTCGCGGGTGCGCATCACGGCAATCGGGGGCTGAGCAATGGCACATAAGAAGGGTGGCGGCTCCAGCCGCAACGGTCGCGATTCGAACTCCAAGCGCCTCGGCGTGAAGGTATTCGCTGGCCAGGTCATTCCGGCCGGTTCGATCATCGTCCGCCAGCGCGGCACGGTGTTCAAGCCTGCCAACGGGACGGGCATCGGTCGTGACCACACCATCTTCGCCACCGTAAGTGGCCGGGTGGAGTTCACAAATGGCATCAAGGGTCGGCGCGTCTTCGTGCACCCGGTGGAGGCCCCGGCGTCCTGAGCCGGGGCGGGGCCTGAGGCTCCGCACCATGTCATTTACCGATCGGGCCCAGATCCACGTCCAGGCGGGGCGCGGGGGCAACGGTTGCCTCTCATTCCGTCGTGAGGCGCATTCGCCCAAGGGCGGCCCCGATGGGGGGAACGGCGGACGCGGCGGCGATGTCGTGCTGGTCGCCGACGAGCAGATGATCGACCTGACGCAGTTCCGCCACGCGGTGCACCACAAGGCAACCGTTGGCGGTGACGGCGAGGGACGCAATAAGCACGGCAGGAATGGCGGCGACCTCGAGGTGAGCGTTCCCCCCGGTACCCGGGTGTTCCGCGACGACGAGGAGATTGCCGTACTCGGTGCGGTGGGCGATCGAGTGTCGGTTGCGCGTGGCGGTGGTGGTGGCGTGGGCAACCGCGCCTTCCGCTCATCAACGCAGCGCGCCCCCCGCATTACCGTGCCGGGCGAGGATGGCGAGGGCACATGGCTTGTGCTGGAGATGCGCCTGCCGGTTGATGTGGCCATCGTGGGTATGCCGAACTCGGGCAAGACCTCGCTGCTCAATGCCATCACCGGTGCGAGCGCAACGGTTGCCCCGTACCCGCACACCACGAAGGAGCCGGCACTCGGCCCGCTGGACGATGGCTTCGGTGAACCCCACCTGGTTGCCGATCTTCCGGGGCTTGCCGCCGACGGCAGCGAGCGCAACGGCGCCGCCCTCGGACAGTTGGAGCGGGCCAAGGTCATCCTGCACTGCGTTGATGCATCTGACCCGTGGGATGCCGACGAGCGCATCGCCCTCGTTCGCGCCGGTATCGCGCCGTACGCCCCCGAGCGCGCCCGTCAGGTGATCGTCGCCACCAAGTGCGATCTCGAGGACCCGCCGGACGGCGTCGACTTCGCCACCTCTGCGGAAACCGCGGAGGGCATTCCCGAACTCCGCGACGCGCTGATCGAGTGGATCGCGTGACCGACGTCATCGTCATCAAGATCGGCTCATCCACGCTGGTGGACGAGCAGGGCGTGCTGCGCGAGGACGTGCTCGTGGCGCGAGTGGCCGAGATCGCCGCACTGCGCGATGCCGGCATGAATCCGGTGCTGGTGTCGAGCGGCGCCATCGCGTGCGGGCTGGGTGTCCTCGGTATTGCCAGCCGTCCTGACGCCCTTCCCGACCTGCAGGCGGCATCCGCGGTGGGGCAGGGGGCGTTGTTCGCGCGGTACATCACAGCCTTCGCCGCGCACGGCGTGGTGCCCGCGCAGGTGCTGCTCACGTCGGCCGACCTTGAGCACCGCACCTCGTATGTCAACGCGCAGAACACGCTTGAGCGCCTTGTGGCATTGGGCACGGTTCCGGTGATTAATGAGAACGACACCACCGCCACCGATGAGCTCACCTTTGGCGACAACGACGTGCTTGCTGCCCAGGTGGCAATCCTGTTGCGCGCCCGGGTACTGCTGCTGCTCACCGACCGTGATGGGCTGTATGCACCGGGGACGAGCGGACCTGAACTGATCGGTGAGGTGGCTGTTGGCACAGACCCGCGTGAGGTCGAGGTGGCGGTGCTTCCCGGGTCGGGGATCGGCAGTGGTGGCATCGAAAGCAAACTGGCATCGGCCGGGATCGCCGCCGGATGCGGTGTTACCTGCGTGATCGCCAGTGGTCGTGACGCAGGTGTTATCCCTGCCGCGGCGGCCGGCGAGGCGGTGGGCACACGGTTTCCCGCCTCCGGGCGCCCACAGGCCTCCTTCAAGATGTGGCTCCGTCACGCCAAGCCCAGTATGGGAACGATCACGGTTGATGCTGGGGCCGTACGCGCCCTCGTCGAGAAGGGCACATCGCTGCTGCCGGTGGGTGTCACCGCCTGCGACGGCACCTTCCGTGCAGGGGATGCCGTGGTGGTTGCCGGCCCGGACGGCACCGAGGTGGGCAAGGGCATTACGGAGCTCTCTGCGGATGAGGTGCGTCGGGTAATCGGTATGCGGTCCGACCAGGCCGCAGGCGTGCTGCCCGGTGCGCCGAGCGAGATCGTGCACCGCGATCGCTTCGTGCTGGCCGGGTCCGATGGATACGTGCGATAGCGTGACCACCTGATGAGCGCCACGACCTCATTGAACGATCGCCTCGCGGCCGCACGGTCGGCCAGTCGCACACTGGCCGTGATGAGCCCCGGCGACAAGGTGGACGCGCTGGAGGCCATGGCGCGGGCCCTCGCCTCGCGATCGGCCGAGATCATCGCCGAGAATGCCGAGGATGTGCAGGCCGCCCGGCAGGCCAATGCCCCCACCGCGATGGTTGACCGCCTGCTGCTTGACGACTCGCGGCTGGGTGCCATGGCACAGGGCATCCGCGCAGTTGCCGCCTTGCCCGACCCCGTGGGCATCGTGGATGCGGGGTGGCGGGTGACCAACGGGCTCGAGATCCTCGAGACGCGTGTGCCGCTGGGTGTGATCGGGGTCATCTATGAAGGCCGGCCCAACGTCACGACCGATGCCGCGGCGCTGGCTCTGAAGAGCGGCAATGCGATCGTGCTTCGTGGCAGCAGCATCGCCGCCCGCTCCAACGGCATCCTCGGTGATGTGGTGATGGCCGCGCTCGCAGGCGCGGGCGTGCCGGATGGCGCCATCACGATGCTGGGCACCGATCGCGATGAGATGCTCGAGATGATCCGCGCCGAGGGTCAGGTTGATCTGGTCATCCCACGCGGAGGCGAGGAGCTCAAGGCCTATCTCATCGAGCACGCCCGGGTGCCGGTCATCTACGCCGCATCGGGCAATTGCCACGTGTACGTCGATTCGTCAGCCGATCTGAACGATGCCCTCGCGATTATCGTAAATGCCAAGTGCCAGCGGCCAGGCGTGTGCAACGCGGCCGAGTCGCTGCTGGTGCACCGCGATGTGGCTGCGGAGTTCCTGCCACGCGCCGCCGAGGCGCTCATCGCCCAGGGTGTGGAACTGCGTGTGTCCGACGAGGCCCGGGCAGCCATCGGACCTTCTGCGGCTGACCTGCCTGCCGCCACCGACGACGACTTCGCCCGTGAGTTCCTGTCGCTCATCCTTTCGGTCGGCGTGGTTGGCTCGGTGGACGAGGCAATTGACCACATCAACCGGTTCGGGTCGGGGCACAGCGAATCGATCATCACGGCATCGCTTGAAGCCGCGCAGGCATTCCAGTTGCGCGTGGACGCGGCATGCGTGTACGTCAACGCATCCACCCGGTTTACTGATGGTGGGGAGTTCGGGATGGGCGCAGAGATTGGGATCTCGACGCAGAAACTGCACGCCCGCGGGCCCATCGGCCTGTCTCACCTGACCACGGTGAAGTACCTCATCACCGGTACCGGTCAGATCCGCTGACCCGATGAGAATCGGCATGCTGGGCGGCAGCTTCGATCCGCTGCACAATGGCCACATCGCGCTTGCCCAGGAGGCTGCCCGCCAACTGCACCTCGATCGCGTGCTTCTGGTTGTGGCCGGGGCGCCCCCGCACAAGCCTGATGGGGCAACGATGTCGGCCGTGCGCAGGTTGGCGCTCGTGGAGGCCGCCGTGGCCGATGATCCGCTTCTCGAGGCCAGCGACCTCGAACTCGATCGCGATGGCCCGACATTCACCGCCGAGACGCTCGAGGAGATCGCAGCGCAGTATCCGGGAGCGGATCTGTGGTTTGTGATGGGGGTCGACCAACTGGCTGGCTTCGCATCCTGGCGCCGCCCCGAGGACATCGTGGCGCTTGCCCGCATCGCGGTGGCCATGCGTCCCGGTGCCGATGCGAGCGCCGCGGGTGACGTGGCCCGCGGCATCGCCGTTGGCCGCGTCGATCTGGTGGAGATGCCCGAGGTCCCGGTGTCGTCCACTCTGGTTCGTGAGTACCTGGCGCAGGGCGATTCGATCCGTCATCTGGTGCCGGCGGCGGTTGCGGATTTGCTGGAGTCTGCCCCGGCGTCTTGATGGGGGGCCGCACCCCGACTAGCCTCGCAGGGATTCGTCGTTCCGATTGAGGAGACCCCTCGAATACCGAGGAAATTGCCCGTATCGCCGCAGAGCTCGCCGACGCCAAGAAGGCGGAGGACATTGTGATCCTCGACATGCGCGGCATCGTGGACTACACCGACTACCTGGTGATCTGCACCGGGCGCACCCCGCGTCAGACCAAGGCCATCGCCGCCGAGATCCGTGGAGTGCTCAAAAAGGAGTACGGCGTGGAGATCCGCCGCGTCGAAGGCGAAAAAGAGGCTGACTGGATCCTGGTGGACGCGCTCGACATCGTCGTGCATGTGTTCACGCCGGAAGCTCGCGACTTCTACCGCCTTGATCGCCTGTGGCGGGAGGCGCCAACAGAGCGGTTCGAGAGCACTCCCGCCTAGCCCGCGGGCCGTCTATACTCGGACGCGTTCCCGGGGGATTAGCTCAGCTGGGAGAGCGCTACGCTGGCAGCGTAGAGGTCGTCGGTTCGATCCCGTCATCCTCCACTTCACACGAAAGGTCCGGTCCGACGGGCCTTTTGTCGTTTTCACCCAAGTCGTCGTGGCGGTGATGGCGTGCAGCCAACCTGCCACGGGCCGCTCCCATGAGTTCCCGCATTGGTGCAGGCACCAATGCGGTGATGAGCGGGCCTCACGGGCGATGAGCCGGCGGTGCGGTCCTCTCCAGCGCGAGCCTCAACAACGCGGGCCTCTCCCAGGCGAACCTCACCAGCGTGAGCCTCGGCGACGCGTGGCCTGCCAGCGCGAGCCTCAGCGGCGCGGTCCTCTCCAACACCTCCTGCCGTAACGGCGCGGGAATGCATGGACTGGCTCGGGCGGGGCACGCCGCAACCTTACGTTCGGGCGCGGGGTATGGTCCCCTTTCCTCACCTCCTCGCACCCACACGGGGAAGAATGCGGTGTGCAGGCCGAAGTCACTCCATCTGCGCCCCACACGGACACACCGAAGGCCGCCACTAGAATGTGGGCCATGAGTCGCTACTCCCCACCCGCCCGCTGGCGGCTCTTCGTCGCGTCGTGGGCGGTTGCCATCGGTGCAACCGTGCTTATGGCGTCCGGCTGCGGGCAGGCGCAGCAGGCCGGAGCCTGGTGGCAGATTCCCCGGACGAAGATCACATTCCCGGTGCTCTGGGCTGCATCCGGTGAGTTCGGGAAGGTCAGCGCGGGCATCGAGCCTGCGGTGATTCTCGCCGAGACCTCCGGAGAGCCCACGTTTGAAGTCAACCTCGGCGACATCACGACCAAGGGCGCCGGCGCGCAGTGGCTGGCCGCCACGGCGAGCGCGGCCACGCTTGCAACCCTCTACACGGGCGCAGACCCCGCCACCCTCACGCTGGGATATGACATCACTGGGCCCATTGATGGCCCCTCGGGTGGTGCGGCCCTGACCCTGGGCACGATTGCCGCCATCCGCGGTGACACCGTGCGACCGAAGGTGGTGATGACGGGCACCATCCTTCCTGACGGCACCATCGGTCGGGTGGGCCTCGTGCCCGCGAAGGTGGCCGCGGCAGCCAAGGACGGGTTCACGCTGGTCCTCATCCCGGTGGGGAACCGAATGTCGGTTGATTCGGCATCCGGGAAGGTCGTGGACGTCATCGCCCTCGGTCGTACCCTCGGCCTGACGGTGCGCACGGTGCACGACATCAACGAGGCGTATCGGGATTTCACGGGCGAGACCATTGCGCCGCCTGCGGCGCGCCCGGCCAGCCTGTCGCCCGAGGCCCGGGCGGTTGCGGTGGCCACCACCCGTCGCACCCTGGCGGCGGCGCAGGCCTCGTTTGTCCGCAATCGCAGCCTCATCCCGCAGCGCGCCCGCGCCGGAATCGCCGCCGACCTTGGGAGCGCCCGTTCAGCCATAGCCGCGGGCAGGGCGGGAGAGGCCTATGGCTGGGCAGTGGAGGCCCTTTACCGCATCGGCGGCGCCAGCGGGGGGGCTCGCGTCACCACGCTGGCCCGCGAGGAGGGCGTCGCCGCGGCACGAACGGCGTTGGCTGGCGACGTCGCCAGCCTGCTTGCGCGGGCCAACACGCAGTTCCAGCAGCAGTCCAACCCCGCCGGCCTGCGGGTGGAGCAGTGGCTCACCCTGCCGTCGGCAATGGGTTGGGTGGTGTATGCCCAGGCCGTACTGCAGGCAGCGGGCACCGCGCTGAAGCAGCCGGTGGTGGGTGTCGGCAAAGCCAAGCAGATCGCCCAGCTCGCGGACATCGCCAGGGACGTCGAGGGCGAGCGCCTGGCGCTCGAACACCTGGGCCCGGACGCTATCGCGGTCGTGCGCGCGGCGAGTTCACGGACGGCTGTCCCCGAGGAGCAGGCCACCGCCTTCATGTCCGGCTACTCCACGTTCCTGGCGCGCGCGGGCGGTGCCAACCGGGTGCTCTACGAGGCCCTGTCCAAAGCGCCCGGCACGACGGGAGGGGGCACCGGCTCCTACGAGGTCCTCGCGGCCCTTCGCGATGAGGTCGAGGGCGCCATGGCCGAGGCCGGCTCGCTGCAGGAGGCCATCCAGCAATCGGCCTACGCCACCACGTATTACGTCCTCGGCACCACGCTGGCGAGCGGCGACGCCTACGGCTTCTCTGACTCCACCATCACCGATGCCGGCTTCGACAAGGACGCGCAGAGCGCATACGAGCGCGAACTCCTGCGTAACGCGGTGGAGGGAGGCGAGCAAACCATCGCCGAGTGGACGGCGTTCCTGCAGTGGAATGGAGAGAACATGAGCTACCCGGTGTGGCAGCGAGAGTGGTCGACCGGGATCTATCGGGCGCTCCGAGGAACCCCCCGCGAGGAATCGGGCGCCAGGCTCGCGCTCAATGAGATCTGGTACGCGGTCATGAACAACCTCATGATTCGCTCTGCGAGCCTCAACCTGGGGTAGGCCCCCGGTGTGTCCTACTCACACCCGTTGTGAACACGGCTGACGTGTGGCCGGTGCCCGATCCCACGAGGCGGCGGGGCGCATGACGCAGAACAGCTCGTCGCCATAAATATCGAGCTTCGCACGCTGACGGGCGCTGACGGCATCTTCCGCTGCGAGATGGTGTGGGCAGAAGACATACGCCACCTGCGCAAAGGCCACGCGCACCTAAGGGTGCACCATCCGCCGGTCGAAGGGCAAATGGACCATCACCATAAAGGGCCTTGGGAAGACGGGCGTCACTGCGCAGCCGGTGAGGGCCAAGATCCTGACGTCTGCGGACTCGCTGCTGAGGCAGGACGCCGAATACGAACCACGACCTCGGCGCCTCCAACAGCACCGAGGTCGTGGTTCAACGGGTTAGGACGTTGGGAACGGGTTCATGAAGAAGGAGTCCATCCCAGCGAGCGAGCCGGTGAGAGGCTTACCGAAGCCGACCGGAATCGTGGCCGAGGGGTTGTCGGTGTAGATGGACGAACCCGGGGCAACCGGACGGTTGTCGATGTTCTCCATGAGCGGGCCGGCACACATCGCCATCGGGTATTTGGTTCCGTCGATGGTTACGGGCGTGGTCACCACACAGGGGAATCCCCAGAAGTTGGCCATCCCCGCATTGGGCGACACACCCTCAGTGACCAATCCACCCTGCGGAGCGGCCACAGTCCAGCTCGTGCCGTTGTACTGCGGCAGCGAGGGCGGGCTTCCGAAGCTCGACCAGATGGTGGAGGCACCCTTCGGGGTCGTCCCCGTGCCCTGAAGGCTCTTGTTGTAGACCGTCATGCCCGTGACGATGGGACAGAGCCCCGTGCCGACCTGGTACTTCGTTTTGTTGATGTAGACCGACTTATTGCTGGGCGTGATGTTGCTCGCCGCGCACAGCGCGTAGCGCCGGTACGCAATGCGGATGTCGAGGCCCGCCTTGATGTTGGTGGGTAGCAGCGCGAGGGCTCTGGCCGTGGGTGCCATGGCCGCCGAAGAAGCACCCCCCGCGGGTGCAGCCTGTGCGGCAGGCACCGCGGCCAGGGCTGCGAGGCTGAGGACGGCGGCTGCGCCTGAAAGACATCGGGCGGGGAGTTTCACAGTTGCTCCTTGAGTGGCGGTTCGGCGGCTTGGCGGCATCGCGCAACAAAGCGTGAGAGCAGCCTAAACAGCAGGAATCAGAGTGCAAGCATCTCTGGTTCCTGCGCCCCGAGATGGGGTCTACTTCACCCGCGCGACCTTCACCGCCTGTGCCATCACCGCGCTGGTGGGTGCGAGGGCCTTGGTGGTTCCAGATACCCTGACGCCTCGCGGACACGACTACGGAGACTTCCCATGCGCCCTCGAATCATACGATTGCTCGTCGCTCCGGTCCTGCTCGCGGGCGGTGCGTTGGCCCTTTCCGGCTGTGGTGGGTCGTCCAGTGCGGAGACGTCAGGCACAACGCCCATGGCCACTGAGGCCTCACCGGTTGCGGAGGCGGTTGTGGCGCTTAACGATCCTGACAACGGACTGAGTACCGCCTGGGCTGAGAGCGGGGGTGGGGGTGGCACCGCGGCGAACCTCGCGGCGCCCTCGGTGATCCTCGCGCCGGGCTACACGTGCCAGCTGGTCGTCACCGACACCGGGGTATCGCTGTTCCTGCAGGAGCCCGGCGACCGACTGCCCAACGTGTTCGACTGGACCAGGAGCGGGGGAGTGGTGTCGCAGCCGAGCGTGCCCGCGTCGGCACCCAAGGGCGGGACGCCATGCACGCTGAACGACTCGTGGGTAATTGCACTGAAGTAGCCCGGGATTCAGGCCCGGTGATCTGCGAGGAACGCCGTCTGCGCTGGGAGCACCTCGCTGGCCTCGGGCATGAGGCCCAACATGATTGCGAAGTCGTGAATGGCGCCGTCCACCTCGATGACCTTGCATGAGGTACCCATCGCGTCGCACTTGGCCTTCCAGTCGCGGGTCTCAAATAGGAAGAGCTCCGCGGTGCCCACGGTGATGAGCATGGGCGACAGGCCAGTGGGGTCGCCGTAGAGAGGAGAGAGGTGAGGGTGCGTGCGGTCTGTCGCGCCGGCGTACGCCCGTGCGTAATGGTCGAGGGCAGGGATGCCCATCATCGGGTCGATGTGCGCGTTGGCGGCCTGTTCGGGGTGGGCCATGGTGATGTCGAGCCAGGGTGAGCTGAGCACCATTGCCGTGGGCACCATTTCGCCAGCGTCGCGCAGGCTGAATGTCGTGGCGAGACCGAGCCCACCGCCGGCGCTGTCACCGATGAGCTGCCACGAGCCGTCGAGGGTGCGCACTACGGCGAGCACTTCATTGAGTGCCGTGGGGTAGGTGGCCTCCGGGGCACGCGAGTACCTGATGAGCAATCCCGCCTGACCGGTGTCGCGGCAGAGGGTGCTGACCCATCCCCAATGCGCAGCGCCGGGCCCCACGATGTATCCCCCGCCGTGCAGGGAGACGATGAGGCCGTTCGCGCGGTGCTCCGGATTGATCCACGTGCAGTGCACCCCGGCGATGTGCTCGTCCACCACGGTGTGGGCATCGCGGATGGCGTCGGGGGCATCCCGCGCGTCATCCACGCGCATTTGGTCGCAGTGCATGGGCTCACCGCGATAGCGCTGCACCATCCCCGGTAGCAGTGCCGGGGCCCGCTGCATCTCATCGCTCATGCGACGAGAGCCAGTCCGTGCGTTTGAAGATGAAATAGAGACCCGCAGCAATAACGACCATCAGGAAGAGCGCCCACAGGTCGCCGTACTGCCAGTGGAGTTCGGGCATGTTGTCGAAGTTCATGCCGTAAATCGTTCCGACCAGCGTGAGTGCGAAGATGATGGTGGTGGTCACGCCGGGACCGTACCGGGGCCCCCGATGGGATTTCTACGCAGTCGCCCCCGGGATGTCAGGGTCGTGGTCGGCTACCTCGCTGGTGAGCAGTGCGCCGCAGGCGATGGCAGCGACCAGGAAGATAACCGCCGACCACCAGAAGGCGATCGAATACCCATGTACGGCGGCCTGAGCCTGGGCCTCCGGGGTGCTGGGGTCACCTGCACCCAACAGGAATGACGCGACCCCCGTGGCGAAGATCGTGCTGAGCAACGCCGTACCGATCGAGCCACCGATCTGCTGAGTGGTATTGACCATGGCCGAGGCCACACCGGCGTCGTTGGCGTCCACACCCATCGTGCCGACCTCGAAGGAGATTGCGAATACCAGACCGAGCCCGAGGCCGGTCACGATGAGACCCGGCAGTACATGCGTGACGTAGGGCGTATCGACCCCCAGCTGGGTGAACAGCACCATGCCGATGGCCCCAAGGAACAGCCCGATGGTGATGGGAATGCGCGCACCGATCCGGGGCAGCAGGAGCGCCGTGGATGTGGTGGCGGTCACCATGATTGCCCCGATCATGGGCAAGAAGGCGAGCCCGGTCTTGATGGGCGAGTACCCGAGCGTGGTCTGCAGGTAGTACGTGAGGAACAGAAAGACGCCGAATAGGGCCATCGAGGCCAGCGTGAGGCCGAGGTACGAACCACCTCTGTTGCGGTCGAGTACCACCCGCATAGGCAGCAGAGGGTGCTTCACGCGGGTCTCGATGACCACGAAAATGGCGAGCAGCACCACCGCCGCGATAAGAAGGCCAATAGTGATGCCTGCGGTCCAGCCATCCGTCTGAGCCTTTGCGAAGCCATAGACCAGCGAGAGAAGCCCGAGCACCGATGTGATCGTGCCGGGGAGGTCAAGGTGCACCTTGTCCTGGCGTGAGTGCACAAGCAGCACGACCGCGGCGATGGCCGCCGGTACCGCAAGGACCAGATTTACCCAGAGGCACCAGCGCCATGACAGGTATTCGGTGAGCACCCCGCCGAGCAGCAGGCCGAGCGCTCCTCCTCCACCGGCGATGGCGCCATAGATGCCAAAGGCCTTGCCGCGCTCCTCGGGCTCCGTGAAGGTGGTGGTGAGAAGCGACAGGGCCGCTGGTGCGAGGAGCGCACCGAAGGCACCCTGCAGTGCACGCGCGGTGACCAGCACGGTGAAGTCCTGGGCGAGGCCGCCAAGAGCCGACGCCGCGGCGAAGCCGATGAGGCCGCCGATAAACACCCGCTTGCGTCCGAGAAGGTCGCTCAGGCGCCCGCCGAACAGCAGCAACGAACCGAATGCCAACGCGTACGCCGTGATGATCCACTGGCGGTTGGCGTCGCTGAACCCAAGATCCGACTGAGCGGAGGGGAGGGCGATGTTCACGATGGTGGCATCCAGAACGACCATCAGCTGTGCAAGCCCGAGGACTGCAAGGATTGCCCATCGCCGGCTGTGGTGCGGGTCGGCGTGCGTGACCGCGTTCGTCATCAGGTGGTCAGGTCCCGTTCGCTGTGGGCACAGGCAGGGGTGCGTGCGCGATCAAGCACCCTAGTCGGTCAGCGGAATGTGGTGATGGCCCATCGGGCGGCGGCCACCATGACTTCGATTCGTTCGAGATTGCCCCCCGTGACCGGTCCTCCGTCGGCGACCATCAGCCATGCACCCTCGACCTCAACCATGTCGATCCCGGGCACCACCGTGCCGTCGCCCAGATGCTCCTGCAGCACTGGATCGAACATCTCGTACACCAGCACCATGTCGGCGTCGTCGGCGACGCGAACAGAGAAGGCCTGGTTGAACGACTGGTTCTCCAGATCGATCGCCTTCATGCGTCCTCTCCCGGCCACATGGTCATCTGCCCCCTTAAGAGCCTTCCCGAGGCGTGATCTGCGGACAAGACGCAGCGGGGTGACCTTGGGCCGCTGCGCCATCAGGGCAACCACATGGTGGGTGTACGACGTATGGGGGGTGCCGTGGGAGTTGTACGTCGTGGTCTCGTAGCAGTGGTTGGCGATGCGCACGGCAACGCCATCCACGGTGCCGGCGAGCACGTCGATGACGTAGCGGCGAGTGCCCTTGCGAAGGAGGGGAGTGGCCTCAGGAAATGTTTCATGCGCCAGCATGTAGTCGTCGAACCGCGACTCGAAGGGCTCGGGCGCTGGGCCATCAGGCGTGTCGCGGCCCCAGTAGGCCCAGCCGTTGGCGGCAGCCCAGTCGCTGATCATCGTGCTTGACGCCCGCGTACCCGCAGCCTGCCACGCGAGATAGGCGGCGCACGCGATGATGATGAGCACAAACGCAGCCGTTCCCCCGAGTACGACGACGACGCCCCTTCCGGCGGCGACAATCGCGAAACCGGTGCCGAACAGGACGATCGCCACCACAGTCCAGATGATCGTCTTCCGCAAATGGGAACGCATCTCCGCCGTACGGCGTGCGCGGTATGTGGTGTCCGGAGCGCGCGGCATGGGTGGAATATGCCCGAAAACGAGGACGGGCTCCTCGAAGAGGAGCCCGTCGGCACATCAATGGGGGTGCCTCACGGCACCCGCGGCTCAGACGGCCGTGACCTGCTGTGCCTGCGGACCCTTGGGGCCCTCACCAGCGACGAAATTCACTCGCTGGCCCTCGTCGAGGGAACGGTAACCCGAACCCTGGATCTCGGAGAAGTGCACAAACAGATCCTTACCCCCGTCATCGGGGGTGATGAAGCCGAAGCCCTTCTCGGCGTTGAACCACTTCACGACGCCTTCCGGCACGCTATCCACCTTGTTCGGCGAGGAATGCCACTGCACGCCGAGCTTTGTACCGACGGCTGCTTTTCCACGCATTGCTGAGATCACCAGAATGGGTAATCGGGTAGAACGCTAGTCCTCCCCCCGCCGGAAGGCCCAATTCTTCGTTGCAGCGTTACCCGATTGGTGCAAATGCGGACAGTTCTCCCCGCTCAAAGAACATTGTTCACTTCTTCTGCGTGCGGATGAATGCGGTCAAACCGAAGGCCCCGATCGCTGACATTCCCATTCGGCGGTAGAAACCGTCGGCATCACGCTCAGCGATGAGCACCTGGTGGTGGAAGGTTTCGAGGGGGTAATGATCGAGCACCGTGCGCAGCAGTTCTCGACCGATTCCCTGCCCCTGACTGTCGGGCAGCACAAGAATGTCGGCGATGTACACGGCGAATGCGCCATCGCTCATGGTGCGGACGAAGCCCACGATGCCGTCGTCCTGCACGGCCACCAGTGCGAGGTCTGCCCGCTCCACTGCAGTGCGCAGGCGCTCCGGGGTGCGTGCATGACTCCAATTATTTGCGGCATACACGGCCAGAATGCCGGGGAAGTCGTCAGCGACCTCAACCTGCCGTATCTGCGTGGGCGCGCCAATCGTGGTCACCGGTGGATTCCTCCAGGAGTTGGTACCGTCACCCGCCGATGACGACACCACCGAGCGAACTCCCGGAACGGTACGACCCGGCGGCCGCCGAGGCCCGATGGCAGGGCATTTGGGACGCCGAGAAGGCCTTCCATGCCGAGCCGGTGGCCCGCGACGGCGAGGTCGTAGTCATCCCGGAGAGGCCCAAGGCGTACGTGCTGGAGATGCTCCCCTACCCATCGGGCGAGATCCACATGGGGCACGTCAAGAACTACACGATGGGCGATGTGGTCGCGCACCACCGGCGCCGCACTGGTCACGTGGTGTTCCACCCGATGGGCTACGACGCCTTCGGCCTGCCCGCCGAGAACGCCGCAATCCGCACGGGCGAGCCCCCGGCGGAGGTCACCGCCCGGAATATCGCCGCCATCCGCACCCAGCTGAAGCGCCTCGGATTCTCAATCGACTGGGACGTGGAGATCTCCACGGCGGACCCGGGCTACTACCACTGGACCCAGTGGATCTTTCTGCGGTTCCTTGAGAAGGGGCTGGTCGAGCGGCGCGAGGCGGCGGTCAACTGGTGCCCCGAGGACCAGACGGTGCTTGCAAATGAGCAGGTGGTCGATGGTCTGTGCGAGCGATGCAAGGCACCGGTGGAGCTGCGCCAACTGCCGCAGTGGTTTCTGCGCATCACCGACTACGCGCAGGCACTGCTTGATGACATGGATCTGCTGGTCGACTGGCCCGAGCGCGTGCTCACCATGCAGCGCAACTGGATCGGGCGATCGGTGGGTGCCCGGGTGGAATTCGGGCTCGACGACGGTTCGGCAACCATCCCGGTGTTCACCACGCGGCCCGACACGCTGCATGGGGCCACGTTCTTCCTCGTTGCGCCCGAGCACCCGATGGTGCCCCGCTTGATTGAGGGGCGGCCCGAGCAGGCCGAGGTCACCGCCTATGTGGGCACCGCTGCCCGCACCCCGCTGGCCGAGCGCAGCTCCGCCGAGCGCACCAAGACCGGCGTGTTTACGGGCCGGCATGTGATCAACCCGGTCAACGGGGAACCCATCCCGGTGTGGGTGGCCGACTACGTGCTGATGGATTACGGCACCGGGGCCATCATGGCCGTGCCGGGGCACGACGCCCGCGATTTTCAGTTCGCCAGCACATTCGGACTCCCCATCAGGCGTGTGATCGCCGAGGAGGGCGTGGAGGCGGACGCGCCGCTGCCGGAGGCCATGACCGATCCCGGGCGCCTCGTAAACAGCGATGTGCTCGATGGGATGGCAGTGGAGGAGGCCAAGGCGACCATGTGCGCGTGGCTTGCCGAGCGCGATCTTGGCGACGCCACCGTGGGATTCAGGCTGCGCGACTGGCTCATCTCGCGTCAGCGCTACTGGGGTGCGCCCATTCCAGTGGTCAACTGCCCCGAGTGCGGCGTGGTGCCCGTACCTGACGACCAGCTGCCGGTGCTCCTGCCGCACATTGACGACTACGCGCCCAAGGGGCAGAGCCCGCTGGCCTCGGCCACCGAGTGGCTGCACACCACGTGCCCGGCCTGCGGTGGCGCCGCGACGCGCGAGACCGACACCATGGATACGTTCGTGGATTCGTCGTGGTACTTCCTGCGCTACACCGCCCCACATCTGAGCGATGCACCATTCTCGCGTGAGATCACCGACTACTGGCTGCCCGTTGACCAGTACATCGGCGGGGTGGAGCACGCGATTCTGCACCTGCTCTACGCGCGCTTCTTCACCAAGGTGCTTTACGACCTGGGGCTGGTGGGCACCCGCGAACCATTCGCGCGCCTGTTTACGCAGGGAATGATCCACCACCAGGGCGCCAAGATGAGCAAGAGCCGCGGCAACGTGGTGCCCCCCGACGACATCATCAATCGGTTTGGTGCCGACACACTGCGCCTGTACATCCTGTTCATGGGCCCGGCGGCCGATGATGCCGAGTGGAGCGATTCGGGCGTTGAGGGGCAGCGAAGGTTCCTCGACCGCGTGTGGCGCCTCGTGATGGCGCTTCCAGATGACGGGGCGGGCGAGCGTCCCACTCCGGACGAACTTGCGGGTGACGATGCTGCGCTGGCGCTGGTGCGAAAGGCCGAAGCCACCGTCGACAAGGTGAGCGACGACATCGGCGAGCGCTTCTCATTCCACACGGCCATCAGCGCCATTCAGGAACTGGTGAACCACGCCACGCGCGACGCCGGTGATGGCACGCTCGACACGCCGGCGGGGCACCGGGCCCTGCACCATGCGGCACGCACCACGGTGTCGCTGCTCTTTCCCTTTGCCCCGCACATCGCAAGCGAGTTGTGGGAGCGCATGGGTGGCGGCGAGCGGTTGTGGGAGGAGCCCTGGCCCGTGGCCGATCCGGCGTTCCTCGTTGCCGACTCGGTGACCATCGTGGTGCAGGTCAACGGCAAGTTGCGCGACCGTATCGAAGTGGCCCCCGGCATAGACGATGACGCCCTGCTTGAGATGGCGCTTGCGCTGCCCAAGGTGGAGGCGGCGCTCGGCGGGGCAGCGATTATGCGGAAGATCGTGGTGCCCGGAAAGCTCGTGAACCTGGTGGTGGGCGGGAAGTAACCAACCCGCGCGGGTGTTGGCACGGGGTGTCACCCACGTGCGTGCCCCGGGTTCATAGCGTGGGGCCATGGACCGATTGCTGCCATGGCTTCGCCGGAGCGGATGGATGTATGCCCTCGTCGCCGTGGTGCTGGCGGTGGTGGCATTCCGGTGGGCCGCAGAGGGGCACGATGAGTCAACCGGCGGCGGCACTGGTACATCCACTGCGAGCGTGGTGCGTCGACCGGTGACCACCTCAATGCCCGTCGTGCATGTGGCTGGCGAGGTGCGGAATCCGGGCGTGTACCGAATCGGGGGCAACTCGAGGGTGATCCAGGCCATTCGTCTGGCGGGTGGCCCAACCGGCCGGGCGAACCTGCAGGGGCTCAACCTCGCGGCACCGGTGGCGGACGGGCAGCAGATTCTCGTGCCGGCCCGCGTGAGCGCAGCGGCTGGCGGGACTGCATCTGCATCGGGCGCGCGGCGCGGCCCCATCAGCCTGTCGTCGGCAACTGCGGCTGACCTCGAAGCCCTCGATGGCGTGGGACCGGCGCTGGCCGCCCGCATTGTGGAATGGCGGCAGGCGCACGGCGGGTTCTCGTCGGTGGACCAGGTGGACGACGTCCCGGGAATCGGCCCGGCACGCCTCGAGGCCCTTCGGCCGCATCTGACCCCGTGACCGGCGCCGGCGGTGTGCCGGCGCTGGTCCGGAATGCACCGCTGGTGATGCTGTGCGCACTTGCCGCGGGGTTGCTGGTGGGCCCTCACGGCGTGCCTGCGGCGTGGGCGGCCATGGGGGCGGCCGGGTGCGGATGCTCTGCGGCCATCGCGGTGCGTGAGCGGCATTCAGGTGCAGCCACCGCGCTGCTGCTGGCCGCGTGCCTGATGGCCGGGAGCGCATGGGGAGCAGCCCGGGTTCAGGTGATCGACGTGGCGCCGATGCACCAGTCGGGCGGGGCGAGCGGCACGGTGGTGGTTGATACCCCGCCCGCTGTCACCACCTACGGCGCTCGCGCTCAGGTGCTGGTCAACCGCCTTTCGGGATCGGTGGCCGTCGCTCCGGGCACGCGATTACTGCTGGATCTGCCGAGTTCCGCACCCGTGCCGCAAGTGGGGTTCGTCATCAAATTGAGCGGGGCTGTGGCGCCGGCCGCAGAAGCCAGTGCCCCCGCGTGGTGGCGGGCCTATTTGCGGCGCCAGCACATTGCGGGCCGTCTGCGTGCACACAGTTGGACTCAGGTCGGGGTGAGGGGAGGGCCGATGGGCGCGCGTGATGCCCTTCGGCGATGGGCAGGCGACAACGTGGCGCAAGGACTCTCCGGCGACCTGGGGGCCATTGTGCGGGGGATGGCCCTGGGAGGAGGGGCAGGGCTCACCGATGACACCGCGGAACGCATGCGCGATGCGGGGCTGTGGCATCTGCTCGCAGTAAGTGGACAGAACGTGGCGGTGGTGGGAATCGGCATGGGGGCTCTGCTGGGCGCTGCGGGGGTATCCCGGCGATCGCGGCTGCTCGCATCGGGCGCCGCAATGGCTGCCTACTGTCTGGCCTGTGACGGGGGCGCATCGGTGGCGCGGGCGGGGCTGATGGGGGCCGTGGCGCTGATGGCCGATCTGGGCGGAAGGCCACGCGCCCGGTGGTATGCGCTGATGCTCGTGCTGGTTGTGTTGCTGGCATTGGATCCCCTGTCGGCCGAGGATCCTGGGCTTCAGTTGTCGTTTGCCGCCGTTGCGGGGCTGTTTACCATTGGGCCCCCGCTGGCTGTGTGGCTGCGCGGATTCATGCCAGGGCGTATTGCCGACCTGCTTGCGCAGTCGGGCGCAGCCGGACTCGCCACCGCGCCGGTGCTTGCATCGGGGTTTGGCCAAATCTCGACAGTCGGGTTGGTGGCCAACCTCGTGGCGGTCCCGGTGGCAGGGCCGGTGGTGGTTGTTGCGCTGCTCGGAACCGTGGCCCATTCGGTATGGGGGCCTGCTGGGGTGGGGCTGGCGTGGATCGCAGCCATGGGGGCCGGCATCGTGATGGGGGTGGCGCGCGTCACGGCGGCCATTCCGGGAGCGGTGGTGGCGGTGCCGGGCTGGGGGGTGGTCCCCCTCGCGCTGGTGGCTGCGTCGCCCGTGTTGGTGTGGGCATGGCTTCGGCGGGTACCCCAGACGGCGGTGGGACCGGGGTGGGGAATGCCGGGGCGCGGCCATTGGATGCGCGTGGGTCTTATCGGCCTGACGGGAGTCGTCGTGATTGCCACCGCCGGGCTACCGGGGTGGACCGGCTCCGGCGCACTGCCCGGGGGGCCCGCGCTGCGCGTGCTTGACATCGGGCAGGGATCGGCGGCGGTGCTCCGCGACGGTGCACGGGCCGACGTGCTGGTGGACTGCGGCCCGCCGGGCGAGCCCCCGCCGGTCATCGATGCATTGGCCCGGGCCGGCATGGACTCGGTGGGGGTCATCATCATCAGCCATGGCGCGCTGGACCACGCGGGAGGGGCCGTTGCGGTGATCGATGCCATGCCCGTTGGCCGGGTACTGCTGCCCGACCCGGATCACGACGCTCCTCTGGTACGGGAGGTGGCCGCGCATGCGATGGCGCGTGGGGTACCAGTGACGTGGGTCTCGGCGGGGAGCGAGATCTCAATCGGACCGTGGAGCGCGCGCGTTGTCGGACCGGGACGGGACGATGCCCGAAGCGCGGAGGCGAATGACCGTAGCCTCGTGGTACTTGCCCGTGCACCCGGCCTGTCGGCGCTGCTGCCCGGAGATGCCGAGGGCAATGTGCTGCGCGACCTCTCGCTCCCGCCCACGCCGGTGCTGGTGGTGTCGCATCACGGGTCGGAGGATCCGGCCATACCCCCGGTACTTGCGCGCCTCCGACCGGTGGTGGCGGTGGTCTCAAGCGGGGCTGGCAACAACTACGGCCACCCGCGGGCGCAGGTGCTGACGGCGCTGGCGGATGCCGGCGCCGGGGTGCTTCGCACGGATTCGGGCGGGGATGTGGATATTCGAGCGGGGCAGGGCGGAATCGTCGTGCGCCGTGGGTAACCTGCGGACGTGTCTCAGCCCGAACCACTCAAGCCCGTCTATTGGATTTACGGCGAGGACCGGGCCAAGGTTGACCGTGCCCTGCGCCGGCTGGTGGCGCGCGTGGAGGCCGAAGGCGGCATGCCGGCCGAGCGCTTTGAGGCCGGTGAGGTGCCGGCCCTCGAGGTGCGCGCGGCATGTGAGGCCATGTCTTTTGGCGGCACACGTCTTGTGCTGGTGCGTCGCGCGGACCAGTGGAAGGCGGCCGACGTGGAGCCGCTCATCGACTACCTCGATGACCCCTTGCCCTCGACGTGCCTGGCGTTTGTATCTGACGGTGCACCCACACCGAGGATGCTGAAGGCGGTGGAGGCCTCGGGCCAGCTGCTGGCGTTCGGCCCGCCGGCGAAGGCGTCAGGCAAAGAGCGCATCGCGTGGTTCACCGCGTATGTCCAGGCCGAGGTGAAGAAGTACGGCAGCAGCATCACTAAGACGCTGGCCGCCGAGGTCGTGACGCGCGCGGGGCGTGCGGGTGAGGACGCAGGCCATCTCGCCAACGAAGCCACCAAGTTGGCGATGGCCGCTGGCGACGCCGCCGTGAGCCAGGACGACGTCGACGCGCTTGTGGTGGTTGATCCGCAGGCAAAGGCGTATCTGCTTGGGGATCTGATCGTGCAGGCCGACGCCCGCGGTGCGTACGCGATGCTTGCCGACCTTGCGGGCGGAAGCGAGACCACCGAGCCCATCGTCATTCAGCGCATGCTGGCGAGGCACTTCAGGGGCATCGCTGTTGCTCAGGGGCCGGGTGCCACGCAATCGGACGTGGAGCGCATCGCGGGCCTTAAGGGGTATCCGGCGCAGAAGGCCGTGGAACAGGCCCGGCAACTCGGTCCCGGGGCTGGTGAGTGGTGCGTGGCCCGGCTCGCCGATCTCGAACTGGATCTGCGGGTGTCGTCGCTGAAGGACCTCGGCGAGGCATCCGGCGACGGCGCGCGGATGGTGCTGGAACTCGGCGTACGCGACCTGCTGGGTGCCTGCCGGGGATGAACTGGGGAGCCCCCGGCGCCATCTCGGCACCGGGGGCTCGACCCTGTATCTCTAGACGGCTCTGGTCACCAGACGTGCGACGCGCGCCTTGCGGCGAGCGGCGGTGTTCTTGTGAAGTGCACCGCGGGCGGCCGCACGATCGATGGTCTTCACCATCTCTGCAGCCTGCTCCGGAGTGATGCTCTCGCCCTCCGTGACGGCAGTCGTAAGACGCTTCATTCCCGAACGAACGGTCGAGCGATAGCGGATGTTGGTGTCCCGCTGCTTGAGCGATCTCCGGTTGCGCTTCTTCTGCTGCTTAATGTTTGCCACGCGTGGGTCTCCCGATTCCTGTAGGTCGGCCGGGTATCGTAGCAACGGATGACCTGGGCGACAGAACGAGCGTGACGGACACGACCGAAGGAACCGACGGGAGCCCCAAGGGTGGCCTCGGCCGGTCGACGGCTATGTTCTCATTCTGGACCGCCGTCAGCCGCGTCGCGGGGCTCGCCCGCGAGGTTGTGGCGGCTGCGCTCTTCGGTACTCAGGGCGCCATCAACGCGTTTGTCATCGCGTTCCAGGTGCCCAACCTGCTCCGCAGTCTGGTAGCCGACTCGGCCATCTCGGCTGCGTTCGTGCCCATCTACACGCAACTGCAGGAGCAGGGGCGCAAGCAGGATGCCCGTCGCCTGGTGGGCGCGCTGTCCAGCGTCATCGTGCTGGGACTCAGTGCCATCTCCCTGGTGGCCATCCTCACTGCGCCATGGGTGATGCCGCTGCTCGCGCCCGGGCTCGACTCGTCGCTGCAGCATTACCTCATCAGCCTGTCGCAGGTGATGTTCCCCATCGTGCCGCTGCTGGGGCTCACGGGGATCGTGGCCGCCGTGCTGCAGGCCGAAGGGCGGTTTACGCCCACCGCATTCGTTCCCGTGCTGTGGAACGCGGTGATTCTGCTGTGCCTGGTGGGCATCAGCCCGTTTGTGGCATCCGACGAGCGCATCTGGGTGTATGCCATCGGCATCCTGCTGGGCACCGTGGCCCAACTGCTCTACCTGCTCCCGTACATGCGGGGCTTCGGGCCATTCCCCATCAGCATGGGGTTTGGCAACCACATGGTGCGCCGTGTGCTCATCCTCATGCTGCCGGTCACGGTGGGGCTCGGGCTCATCAATATCAACGCCCTGGTGGACGCGGTCTTCGCCACTTTGGTGAGCGACCAGGCCGTGCGCGCAATCGACGCGGCATTCCGCCTGTACATCCTGCCGCAGGGAATCTTCAGCGTTGCCATCTCCACCGTGCTCTTTCCCACCATCTCCCGTATGGCCGCCAAGCACGACATGCCGGGCCTGCGGACGTCGGTCGACTCAGGGCTCAGGCAGATCTTCTTCCTGCTTCTGCCTGCCACGGCATTTCTCATGATGTTGTCCATGCCCGCGGTGCGACTGGTGTACGAGCGCGGTGCGTTTAACGATTACTCCACGCTGATCACGTCAGAGGCGCTCTTCTTCTTCACGATCGGCCTGGTGTTCAACGGCGCCAGCCTGCTGCTCATCCGCGCATTCTTCAGCATGCAGCAGCCGTGGCTGCCCACATTCATCGCCGGCGGTGGGGTGCTGCTCAACGTGGTGCTCAATGCCATCTTCTTCAAGCCCTTCGGCATTGGCGGCATCCCACTCGCCACCAGCATCACCTCGTTCGTCACCTTCGCCCTCTTGCTGCACTTCCTCAGCAAGCGGACTGGGGGCATGAACCTGCGCCATGTGGCCGACGGCTTCGTCAAGGCGCTGATCGCCGCGGGGTTGGCTGCGGTTCTGGCGCGTGCCACCTGGTACGTGCTGGACGGCTGGCTCGGGACGTCGTTCCCCGCGCAGGTGGTGAGCGTGGGAATGGCCGGGGTCGCCTGCATCGCGGCGTTCCTCGCGGCGGCACAGGCGCTTGGGATGCCCGAGATCGCGGCGGGCCGACGACTGCTGAGCGCCCGACGCGGCGTGCGATAGGGTCGCCCGCGTGGATCAATCGCATATCCGGAATTTCTCGATCATCGCCCACATCGACCATGGCAAGTCGACATTGGCCGATCGCATCCTGCAGATCACCGGGGCGGTGAGCGACCGCGACATGCGGGCGCAGATACTCGACTCGATGGATCTGGAGCGCGAGCGGGGCATCACCATCAAGGCGCAGGCCGTGAGGGTGATGTACACCGCCGACGACGGCGAGACCTACCAGATCAACCTCATCGACACGCCCGGACACGTGGACTTCTCGTATGAGGTCTCGCGCAGCCTGGCGGCGTGCGAGGGCGCGCTGCTGGTGGTGGACGCCAGCCAGGGCATCGAGGCCCAGACGCTGGCCAACGCATACCTGGCGATTGAAGGGGATCTTGAACTGGTCCCGGTGCTCAACAAGATCGACTTGCCGGCCGCCGACCCCGACCTGCACGCGAGGGCGCTGGCCGACCTGATCGGCGACGACCCCGAGAACGTGCTGCGCATCTCGGCCAAGACCGGCCAGGGGGTGAAGGAGGTGCTCGAGGCCATCGTCACCCGCATGCCGCCGCCGCGCGGTAATCCCGATGCCCCCACCCGTGCCCTGGTGTTTGACTCGGTGTACGACCAGTACCGCGGCGTGGTGGCGTTCGTGCGCGTGATGGACGGGTATCTGACGGGCGGCACCAAGCTGCGCGCCATGGCCACGGCAAGC
This sequence comes from Bifidobacterium breve, assembly GCA_945876305.1. Taxonomy (GTDB): domain Bacteria; phylum Actinomycetota; class Thermoleophilia; order Miltoncostaeales; family Miltoncostaeaceae; genus SYFI01. The sequence goes on along the minus strand of CAMCOB010000001.1, from coordinate 18,927 downwards.
GACTTCGACGCCGAGGAGGTTGGTGTGATGTCTCCCGTGATGACCCCCATCGCGCGCCTGTCGGCAGGGGAGAGCGGATACATCGTGACGGGGCTGAAGAGCCTGCACGAACTCCGCGTGGGCGACACCATCACGATGGCCGCCGCTCCCGCCACCGAGGCCCTTCCGGGGTACCGCGAGGCCAAGCCGATGGTCTTCTGCGGCCTGTTCCCGGTGGACAGCGATGACTATCCGGGGCTCCGCGACGCTCTTGAGAAGCTCTCGCTCAACGATGCCTCACTCGTGTGGGAGCCCGAGACCTCACAGGCACTCGGCTTCGGGTTCCGCTGCGGGTTCCTCGGCCTGCTGCACATGGACATCATTCGCGAGCGCCTCGAGCGCGAGTACGACCTCAACCTGATCACCACCACGCCCAACGTGCAGTACGAGGTCACCACGACAACGGGCGAGGTCGTGGCCGTGCGATCGCCGGTGGACCTGCCGAGCCCCAATCACATCGAGCAGATCGAGGAGCCGTACGTGCGTTGCACGGTGCTTGTGCCGCAGGATCACGTGGGCGCCGTGATGGGTCTGTGTCAGGACCGGCGCGGCAACTTCGTGACCATGACCCCCATCGAGAACCGCCAGCAGGTGGTGTACGACATGCCGCTGGCCGAGATCGTGCTCGACTTCTACGACCAGCTGAAGTCGCGCACACGTGGCTACGCCTCGCTGGATTACGAGATGATCGAGGGTCGGGTGGGTGCGTTGGTGAAGCTCGACATCCTGCTGGCCGGTGAGCCGGTTGACGCCCTGTCGATGATCGTGCACCGCGACAGTGCGTTCGCACGCGGCAAGGGCCTCGTGGAGCGCCTGAAGGCGACGATCCCGCGCCAGATGTTTGAGGTGCCGGTGCAGGCCGCCATCGGCGGCAAGATCATCGCCCGCGAGACGGTGAAGGCCAAGCGCAAGGACGTGCTCGCCAAGTGCTATGGCGGCGACATCAGCCGAAAGCGCAAGCTGCTCGAGAAGCAGAAGGACGGGAAGAAGCGCATGAAGCATGTGGGAAATGTCGAGGTGCCGCAGGAGGCCTTCCTCGCCGTGCTGCAGCTCGACGAGAACTCCCAGTAATGATGCTGAGCGATCCCGACGGGGTCGCGCACCTGTACGTGCACCTGCCGTTCTGCGCGTCGCGTTGTGGGTACTGCGCGTTCGTGGTGGAGGTGGGGCAGGAGCACCAGCGCGATGCCTACCTCGATGCGCTGCTGATGGAGCTGGAGCGCGAGCGAGCGGTGCTCGGACCGCTCGACACGGTGTACCTGGGCGGTGGCACGCCGTCGCTGATGGGCGCCGACCGCCTGGCGAAGCTGCTCGCCGCCATTGGCCCCCTGCTCGCACCGGGTGCCGAGGTGAGCATGGAGGCCAACCCCGAGACCGTGGATGAGGCCTTGCTGGACGCCATCGTGAATGGCGGGGTCACGCGTCTGTCGCTCGGGGTGCAGTCGTCGCGTCCCCATCTGCTTGGAGTACTCGACCGCCGTGCCACGCCCGACGACGCGGCGCGGGCCGTGGCTCTTGCGCGCGCGGCCGGGATCGGCGCACTGTCGGTGGATCTCATCCTCGCCGTGCCCGGGCAGTCGCCCGACGACCTCGCGGCCGATCTGGAGTGGGTCAGCGCCGCCGCGCCCGATCATGTGTCGTGGTACGAGTTGGAGTTCAAGGAGGGGAGCGCCATTGCGCGCGGCAACCTGACGCCGCCGGATGAAGACATGGCCACTGATCTTTATCTCGCCGCGGTTGATGGTCTGGAAGCCGCCGGCTACCGCTGGTACGAGCTGGCGAACTTCGCTCGCCCTGGAGCCGAATGCCGCCACAGCCTCGCGTACTGGGCGGCCAGCGACTATCTGGGAATTGGCGTGGGAGCGGTGAGCACCATCGCACCGCGGCGGTGGCGCAACGCCCCGGGGATCGATCGCTACATGGCCGCACTGGCCGCGGGAGACGCGCCTTCGCGAACCCACGAGGAGCTCGACGCCGATACGCGCCGCCGGGAGCGCTGGATGCTGGGTACGCGGGTGGATTCCGATCTTGATGTGGCGTGGGCCGGCCCTCCCGATCGCCCTGCGGCACTGGAGATGCTCGAGGCTGAGGGGCTCATCGAGACCGGCCCCGGGACCGTGCGCCTTACGCGCCGTGGACGCCTGCTTCAGAATGCAGTTGTGCAGCAACTCATGGACTTCGCATGACCGATACCACCGACGCCATCCAGCCGCCGCTGACCTCTCGCCAGGAGGAGGTCCTGCGGGCGGTGGTGGAGAGTCACATCACCAGCGGCCAGCCGGTGGGCAGCAAGCACATTGCCGGGCATGGCGATCTCGAGTGGGCGTCGTCCACCATTCGGTACGAGCTTCACCGGCTGGAGGATCTGGGCTACCTCAAACACCCGCACACCTCGGCCGGCCGGGTGCCCACCGATGTGGGCTACCGCTACTACGTGGATCAACTGCTCCCGAAGGGATCGCTGCCCGCACCGCGTGCCGCTGTTGATGCCGCCATTGCGAAGGACCTGGTGCACGTGGAGGTGGATCAGACGATGCGACGCCTGAGCGAGGCCATCTCGGAGGTCACCGACCTCATGAGCGTGGTCACCGGGCCGCCTGTGGCATCGGCCACCGTGCGCCACATCGAGGTGCTGGTATTGCAGCCCAATCTGGTGACCGTGGTGGTCATCACCTCGACCGGCGACGTGAGTAAGCGCCTCTTCGCCTTCGACCACCCCGTGGATCCGGGGCTGGCCGATTGGGCGGCGGCATTTCTCAACGATCGTGCAGAGGGGCTCCCCATCGGTGGCCGCACCATCGCGAGCCGGCTCGCCGATCCCTCGCTCGGGATATCGGAGATGGGATTCCTGCGAGCCATTGCCCCGGCGCTTTTGGAGATGGAGGAGGAGCGGGCGGTGTACGTCTCAGGGCAGTCGCGGGTGCTCACCGAGCAGCGCCGCGGTGAGATCAACGAGATCGATGGTCTCATGCGTGCGCTCGAAGAGCGTTACGTGCTCCTGGCGGTGCTGCGAAACGCAATTGATGGCACGGGGCGCACCTATTTGCGCATCGGATCGGAACTCCCGACAGGGTTCTCAGGTGTGTCCATCGTCGCGGCGGGCTACGGTCCCGCACGGGGTGATCTGGGCACGGTGTCTCTCATCGGTCCGGTCCGCATGGACTACGCCCTTGCGATAACGACTGTGCGCGAGGCATCTCGTGCGCTGTCGTCCTATGTGGAGGACGTGTACGGGTGACTGACGATCCGCGTTTCGAGATCCTTGAGGTCTGGCGACGACCCATCGGCGAGGAGGGTCGCGCGGCAGTACGCGTGCTCGCACGCATCGAGGCCGGCGCCTATGGACCCGAGGAGTACGCCGTTGGTGTGAGCACCGATCCTGACTCGGTGTTCGACCCGGTGTCGGAGGAGACCGACGTGTTCTCTGGCCTCACATTTGCCGAGGCGCACTGGGTGGCCGCCGTTATCGCCAGCAACGATGGGCAGCCCGAGCAGGCCGAGGATCTGCTGTTCGACCTGCGCGTGCCGGTTGACCTGGAGTGGCGCGACATCGATCTGTCGTCGGTGGTGGTGGAACCGGGCGGGGTGCGCTCGACGCCGCTCGTGCCCTGGGAGCCCGACGACGCGCCGTCGTCCACCCGTTGGGCCATCGCCACCTACACGCTCGACTGCGGGCATCAGGCCGTGGAGATGCTGCGACAGGACCCCGATTCGGCTCCCTTCTGGGTGGAGCAGGGGGCGGTCGATCACCTAGCCGCCCGTGACGCACGGAGCCTTGCCCGCCTGCTGCTGGAATCGACCACGCTCGAGGAGGCGCAGGCGCTCGTGGAGTCGGCACAGGCCAATCTGGCCACGCATCCCGAAGAGCACTCAGACGACGATTCCGAAGGGTCGCACGGGCACTAGGTTGCCGACGACGCGTGACTATTACGAGATCCTCGGGGTGTCCCGGGATGCCTCCGATCGGGATCTGAAGTCGGCATTCCGCCGGCTTGCCCGCGAGCTGCACCCGGATGTGAACCACGACGACCCCACAGCTGAGGCACGGTTTAAAGAGGTGGCCGAGGCGTACGAGGTGCTCTCCGACCCCGACCAGCGCGCCCGGTACGACCGATTCGGGCATCAGGGCGTGCGTGGTGCGAGCGGCGGTGGCGGTGGCGGTGGCGCGCAGGACTTCGGATCGTTTCAGGACATCTTCGGCGCCTTTTTCGGCGGCGACGCATTCGGTGGCGGCGCAGCGGGCGCGCAGGCCGGTGACGACATCCTGGTGGGCACGTCGGTGTCATTTGTCGAATCGGCCACCGGTGTGGAGCAGGAGGTGTCAGTGGAGCGCGTGCAGGAGTGCGCGGTGTGCGACGGGTCAGGCGCGACGCCCGGCAGTAACCCCACCACCTGCACCACCTGTGAGGGCAATGGACAGGTGCGCCAGATACTGAACGGACCCCTCGGCCAGTTCGCCCGCGCGCGTGCCTGCCCGGCGTGCAGCGGATCGGGCCTGCATATCACCGACCCCTGCGGCGATTGCCGCGGCCGCGGGCGGGTGCGGGCGCGGTCCAAGGTGTCGGTGCGCATTCCTGCGGGTATCGCCGCCGGTCAGCGCATTCGCATGTCGGGGCGTGGCGGCGCGGGCGAGCGGGGCGCGCCAGCGGGCGACCTGTACGTCGAGGTGAAGGTGATGTCTGACGACCGCTTTATCCGCGACGATCTCGACATCATCTGCGAGGCGCACATCAGCGCCACCGATGCCATGGTGGGCACCACGGTGACCGTGCCGACCATCGAAGGCGAGCGCGAGGTGGATCTGCGCGCGGGCGTGCAGCCCGGCGAGCAGATCCGGCTGAAGGACAAGGGATTCCCGCAGGTGCAGGGGAGGGGGCATGGCGATCAGGTGGTCGTCGTGGACGTACGCATTCCGCGCATCACATCTGACGAGGGCCGTGAGGCGCTTCGCCCGCTGGCCGAGCACCTTGCCGAGTCGGGTGACGATGGCGACGACGAGGGGTTCTTCGGGCGCCTCCGGCATGCCTTCCGCTGATCGTCTGGTGCGGCTGACGGCCCGGGTGGCCGAAGCCGACACGGACCTGGCCATCGCCGAGGGCTGCGCGCTCACAGGCGGTGGGTGCCGCCAGGGCGAGCCGATCGATGGCGTCGTGGTGCTCGACCTGTGGGTTCCCGGGGTCACCAATCCTGGGGCTGATGCCCTGCGCGCGGTGCTGGCCCACGCCGGCATTACCGCCGAGGTACATGAGCAGGTGGAGTCGGATGCCTGGCGCAGTGCGCTGCGCGATTTTCACCAGCCAGTCGTGGCAGGGCGCATCCGGGTGCGCCCCCCGTGGGTTGCTGCGGCGCCGGGCATGCTGGATGTGGTGATCGACCCCGGAATGGCCTTTGGCACCGGACAGCACCCCACCACGCGCACGACCCTCCAACTGCTTGCCGAGGTGCCACCGGGCGCGGCCCTTGATGCCGGCTGTGGCACCGGCGTGCTGTCAATCGCCGCCTCCCGCCTCGGGTTTGGTCCGATCGTCGCCATTGACCATGACCCCCACGCCGTACGGGCCGCTCGTGCCGGGGCGCGGGCCAACATGGTGCATCTCGTGGTGAACGAGATGCGCATCGGCACCGATCCGCTGCCGTACGCGCCCATCGTGCTCGCAAACCTCACGCTCGAGGTCTTGCGCATTCTTGCCGGGGCCCTCGAGGGGCAGGCCCCGGATCATCTCGTGGCGAGCGGCCTGCGCGTGTACGAGGTGGACGAGGCCGTGGCAGCGTTCGCTCCTCTGGGCCTGCACGAGGTACGGAGGCTCGAGGAGGATGGATGGGCCTCGGTGAGGATGCGCCGGTGAGGCATGTCTTCCGGTATCTGGTTGACGGGGATCCGGCAGAGGGCGACCTCATCAGTCTGTGTGACGATGATTCGCACCATCTGTCGCGCGTGGTGCGCCGGCAGGCGGGCGACCCGGTCGAGGTGATTGCCCCGGCCGGTGATCTGTGGCCGTGCGAGGTGGTTACCGTCGGTCGCCCGGCCACCGTGCGTGTCGTCGGCCCTGCCCTGCCGGCTCCGGCGGCGTGTGACGTGACCCTCTGGGTTGGTCTGACCGAGCCTGGCCGGCTTGATCTGGTGGCCGAGAAGGCGGCCGAGTTGGGTGTGAGGCGCCTGGGTGTGGTGGTGACCGCGCGCGCCAAGCGCGTACCGGACGCCGACGCATGGGATCGCCGCGCCGCGCGCATGCAGCGCCTCGCCGTTTCGGCAGCGCGACAGTCGGGCCGCGGGGTGCGCCCCATTCAGATGGGATTGGTACCGTGGGCGCACGTGATCGAGACCACACCTTCGGGCCAGGGGATCATCCTTGACCCCCGCGCAGGCACATCGCTTGACGATGCGCTTGGCACCCGCGCCGTCGGGGACGCAGTGACCCTGCTGGTGGGGCCGGACACGGGGTTCTCTGACGGCGAGGCCGATGAGGCCGTCGCGGGTGGATTCACCGCCGTGCAGATGGGTGCCGGCGTGCTGCGCGCCGAGACCGCTGCGATCACCGCCGCCGCACTGACTCTGAGTGCGCTCGGCGGGCTCGGGTGACCCGACGGAGGAGTGGACATGCCGGATGATTGCCTGTTCTGCCGCATCGTGGCCGGGGAGATCCCTGCCGAGGTCGTGCGTCGCAGCGATGGCCTGCTGGCGTTTCGTGACATCTCGCCAAAGGCCCCGGTGCACGTGCTGGTGATTCCGGAGCGCCACGTGCAGTCGCTTGCGGGGGTCACGGGGCTCACGCAGGCCGAGCGATCGGACATGCTCGCGTTTATTGCGGAGGTGGCAACACAGGAGGGGCTCGACGAGTCGGGCTATCGCGTCACCACCAACCACGGCCCGGACGGCCAACAGAGCATCTTTCACCTGCACTGGCATGTGCTGGGCGGTACCCAACTCTCGGACTCAATGTGACAGGAGCAGGATGACCGAACGCGCGATTGAGGTGGCCGACCGTGTGGCAGTCGAACTGGCTGGCGAGCACGACGCCGTGCTGCGCGCGCTCGAGGAGCGCCTGCGGCTCGACATCAACCTGCGGGGCAACCGTGTGGTGCTCACCGGAGAGGACGTGCGCGTGGAGCGCGGCGTGGCGGTGATTGATGAACTGGCGCGTCTTGTGGATTCGGGCCGCACCCTGGCCCCCACCATGATCGAGGCCGTGGCCGCCTCCATCGAGCAGTCGGGGCGGCCCGATGCCCTGCTGGGCGACGTGGTGTGGCGACACCGTCAGCGCAGCATCACACCCACCACGGCGGGCCAGAAGGAATACGTGGATGCCATCCGCCGAAACACCATCACCTTCGGTATCGGCCCGGCGGGCACCGGCAAGACCTACCTGGCCGTGGCGCTGGCCACTGCTGCGTTGTCGCGCCGCGAGGTGGGGCGCATCATCCTTACCCGTCCGGCCGTGGAGGCGGGGGAGAAGCTGGGGTTTCTGCCCGGGGACGTCGCCGCAAAGGTCGACCCGTACCTGCGTCCGCTCTTTGACGCCATGCACGACATGCTGGACGCCGACCGCGCGCAGGAGTACCTCGAGCGCGGTCAGATTGAGGTGGCGCCGCTCGCATTTATGCGGGGGCGCACGCTCAACGACTCATTCATCATCCTTGACGAGGCCCAGAACACCACGGTGGAACAGATGAAGATGTTCCTCACGCGGCTGGGCTTCGGGTCGAAGGTGGTGGTGACCGGGGACATCACGCAGGTGGATCTTCCCCGTGACCGCCGGTCCGGTCTGGCGGACATCGAGAAAGTGCTCGGCGGTATTCCCGCCATCGAGGTCGTCCACTTCTCGCACGAGGACGTGGTGCGCCACAAACTGGTGCAGCACATCGTGGAGGCCTACCGGGTGCATGAGGAAGGCGACAATCCGTGGGGTGGCACACGCTGATCGAGATCGAGGCATCCGCCGCAGACGGCCTCGCGCCCGTTGACCTTGATCAGCTCGCCGATCACGTGCGGTTTGCCTGCGCGCGGGTGGGTGTGGAGCGTGCGACGGTGGGACTGATGGTGATCGGGCCCGATGAGATGGCACGCATCAACGGTGAGCACCGCGACAAGCCCACGCCGACCGACGTACTGTCATTCCCGGTGGATGGCCCTGAGGCTCTCGACTGGCCAGATGATGGCCCGCCGCCCGAGCTCGGCGACATCATTATCTGCCCAGCGGCTGCTGAGGAGCCCCTCACCACACTTGCGATTCATGGCCTGCTGCACCTCATGGGCTACGACCACGAGACGGACGACGGCGAGATGCTGGCACTGCAGGATGAGATCGTGGACGCGGCGGAGGCCCGTTGAACGACGACGACCAGCGCCCGGTTCAGCGGCTGCTCCGCCGTCCGCGTGCCGGGGCGCTTCCGCGTCAGGGGTCGCTGCGGTGGTCATTCACGTGGGCCTTCGAGGGCATCGTGTTTGTGCTGCGCACCCAGCGCAATATGCAGCTGCACGTGGCCGCGGGCATCGGGGTGTTCATTCTTGCTCTGGCCCTCGGCGTAAGCCGCCTCGAGTTGCTGGCCCTTGTGGGCGCCGTGGGCCTGGTGCTTGTGGCCGAGATGTTCAACACGGCGATCGAGGCGGCGGTGGACGCCGTGGTCACCAGTTACCACCCCCTCGTGAAGGTGGCGAAGGATGTGGCAGCCGGTGCCGTGCTCATCGCCGCAGCGTGTGCGACAGCGATCGCCTATCTGGTGCTCTATGGGCGGCTCACCGAGCCAGGGCGCAATCTCCTTCGCGGAGTGCGTCAGGCACCCACCCATGTGGTGCTCATCGCGCTCGCCGTCACGGTGCTTGCGGCAATCGCGATCAAGGCCTACGTGGGCCGGGGCACGCCGCTGCGGGGCGGATTCCCATCAGGTCACGCAGCGGTGGCATTCGCCGGCTGGATGGCGATCACAATCGTGGTGGCACCATGGACACACGCAGCACTCGTCTCCACCCTTGCCTTCATGATGGCGCTGCTCGTGGCGCAGTCACGGGTGGAGGCGGGGATCCACTCAGCCGTCGAGACAGTGGCCGGCGCAATGCTGGGTGCTGGCGTGACGCTGATTCTTTTTCAGATCTGGGGATGACATGACACCGCTTCATTCAGGGCTGGTTGCACTTGCAGGCCGCCCCAACGTGGGCAAGAGCACGCTCGCCAATGCGCTGGCGGGTGCCCATGTGGCGGCCGTGAGCGACCGACCCCAGACCACCCGTCGTCGGGTGCTGGCGGTGGCACGGGGAGAGGGGTGGCAGGCCGTGCTGCTCGACCTCCCGGGGTTTCAGCGACCAGCGGATCGCCTGACTGAACGCATGCAGGACACAGTGGACCGGACGGTGGGCGACACCGATGCGGCGCTGTTTCTCCTCAATGCGGCAGAAGAGGTGGGCAAGGGCGACCGGTTTATCGCTCACCGCCTCAAGGCCAGTGGCCTGCCCGTAGTGATCGTGGTCAATCAGGTGGATCGCGTCGAGGCCGATGTGGTGGCACGGGTCATCCTGCAGGCATCCGAGTTGCTGCCCGACTTCGTGGCGCTGCACCCGGTGAGCGCGCTTACGGGCGAGGGACTGGACGCGCTGCGCGAAGAGTTTCCGGCGCTCCTTCCCGAGGGGCCGTCGTACTTCCCCGATGGCGTGAGCACTGACCAGACGCAAGAAGAGATGGCGGCCGAGATGATCCGGGAGGCCGCCATCCAGCGCATGCGTGACGAGATACCCCACGCGCTCGCTGTGCACGTCGAGGACATCAGCGACGCCAAGGAGGGCGTGCGCATTGAGGCCTACATCTACGTGGAGGCCGAGAGTCAGAAGGGGATCGTGGTGGGGAAGGGCGGCACGATGATCCGCGACATCGGTACCCAGGCACGAATGGTGCTGGCCGACTTCTTCAAGCAGCCCGTGCACCTCAACCTTCAGGTGAAGGTGAGGCCCAGATGGCGGCGTGATGACGCCATGCTGGACCGCCTCGGGCTGTAGCCCTGTGCCATCGGGGAGTCGCCCCGATCTCCCTATACTTCCGCGCCATGTCACGACCCCGGGACGACACGGCACGATGAGGGCCCGCGAACTCGCGAAGAGCCTCGACTTCACGCTCGTACGGGCGGGGGTCACTGCCGACGACGTGGCGATTCACTGCGCCACGGCGGCGCGTCTGCACGTGGCCAGCGTGGTGGTGCCCCCGTCGATGGTGGCGATGACGGCCGACGCGCTGCGCGGCGGTGATGTGAAGGTGGGCACTGTGGTGAGTTACCCGTTCGGGTTCGACGACACATCCGTGAAAGCCGCGGCGGTACGCGCTGCAGTGGCCGCCGGCGCACGCGAGGTGGACGTGGTGATGGACGTTTCGGCGCTGCTGGCGGGGCGCTTCGGAACAGCCCGCGCCGACCTCGGTGCCGCGGTGGATGCTGCGCGGGGCAGTACCAGCGCCCGCGTGATGGTGCGTGCAGTTCTTGAGGCCCCCCTGCTGGGCGAGCGCCTTCTTCGGCACGCCTGCGGCGTGGTTGCCCTGGTGGGCGCGGACTTTGCGGTGACCGCCACCGGGGTTGGGGGCGAGGCCCGTACCCAGGACGTGGAGATCATGCGCGAGTCGCTGCCAGCCGATGTGGGCGTCATCGCAGCCGGTGCGGTGCGTGACCTTGCGTCCGCCATCGCCCTGCTGGATGCAGGAGCGCAGCGGGTTTCGACGAACGCCGCCCCTGTGATGGTGGACACCCTTATGCGCGTGGCCGCGTGAGCGCCGCGCCGGGCGATGTCGCGGGCCGTATCGCCTTCGGCGACGACGGGCTCGTACCCGCTGTTGTGCAGGACGCCGATACCGGTCGCGTGCTCACGCTGGCGTGGATGAACGCCGAATCGCTGGGGCGCACGCTGGAGACCGGCCAGACCTGGTTCTGGAGCCGCTCGCGCCAGGAGCTGTGGAACAAGGGCGCAACCAGCGGTAACACGCAGGTGGTGACCGGCGTGTCCACCGACTGCGACGACGATGCCATCGTGGTGTCGGTGCGCCCTGCGGGCCCTGCATGCCACACCGGTGAGAACAGCTGCTTTCACGTGCCCCTCAGCGGCACGGTGGGTGCCGACAATGCGCCCTACGCCATGCTTCCCGACCTCGAGGCCATCGTCCGTGCCCGCGCGGCCGAGGCCGACCCCGAGTCGTCGTACACGGCGTCGCTCATTCACCGTGGTATTGACACCATGTGCAAGAAGATCGGAGAAGAGGCCACCGAGGTGGCCATCGCGGCGAAGGGCGAGGAGCGCGACCAGCTCATCTATGAGAGCGCCGATCTGCTGTACCACCTTGTTGTGCTGTGGCAGTCGCTCGACGTGCGCCTGGCGGACGTGGCCGAGGAACTGGCATCGCGGAGGCGGGAGCAGGGGTGACCACCCTTCGCATCGACGTACCCGCGCGCACCCCCGGGGCGGGCATCGCGGTGACCCCTTCGCTGGACGAGGTACGGGCGCTCTCCTCGCAGTACCTTCAGGTGCAGGTGGTTCACACGTACCTCGCCGACTGCGAGACGCCAGTGGGCGCCATGCTGAAGTTGCGGGACGGGGGCCCGTGCTTCCTGCTCGAGTCTGCTGAGGAGGGGCAGCGCATTGGCCGGTATTCGATGCTCGGCATCGATCCCCAGGCCATTATCCGCGCCGAGGGCGGGCGTCTGGTCATGCGTCGGGACGACGGCAACGAGACCGAACTCGACGCATCTGATCCGTTTGGCGCAGTGCAGTCCGTCGTGCTCGATGCAGCGGTGGCCCCGCCGGCCGACGAGATGGCGTTTTGGGGTGGTGCCGTGGGCTTCTTCGGGTACGACCTGGTGCGCACGGTGGAGCACCTGCCCGACGTGCCCAATGACGATCTGGCGATTCCCGACATGGTGATGATGGTGACCGGCCCCGTGGTGCTGTTTGACCACCTTCGACGGTCCATCACCATCATGGCCCCGTGCCCGGTGCAGACGGGTATTGACCCGGCCCCGGCCTATGCGGCCACCATTGGCGTGATTGAGGCGATCAAGGCGCGCCTGGCTGGCCCGGTGCCGGCGCCGACACCTCATGTCCCCGCCGAGATCGGGATGGTCGAGAGCAACATCGGCCACGACCGGTTCTGCGCCGGGGTGGAGGCCGTACGCGAGTACGTATACGCCGGCGATGCATTTCAGGTGGTCCCGTCACAGCGGTTCTCGGTGCAGACTGACCTCGAGCCCTTCGCCATTTACCGCGGCCTGCGCACGGTCAATCCGTCGCCATACATGTTCTTCATCGACACCGGCGATGTGCAGTTGGCCGGATCGTCGCCCGAGATGCTGGTGAAGGTGACCGAGGGCGTGGTTGAGACCCGTCCCATCGCCGGTACCCGCCAACGCGGTGCTGACCGCGCGGAGGATCTGGCGCTGGCAGAGGAGCTGTTGGCCGACCCCAAGGAACGTGCCGAGCACGTAATGCTGGTGGACCTCGGCCGTAACGATCTGGGTCGTGTGTGCGAGCCGGGAAGCGTGCGGGTGAAGGATTTGATGGTGGTCGAGTACTACAGCCACGTGATGCACATCGAGAGCAGCGTGGTGGGGCATCTCGCCGAGGGGCGCCGGGCTGTGGATGCGCTGCGCTCAACGTTTCCGGCGGGCACGCTCAGTGGTGCCCCCAAGGTGCGGGCAATGGAGATCATCGACGAACTGGAGCCGACCAAGCGCGGGCCGTATGGCGGTGCGGTGGGCTACCTGGGGTTCAATGGGGACCTCGACACCTGCATCACCATCCGCACGATCGTGTGTCGTAACGGTGGATGCCACGTGCAGGCAGGCGCCGGTGTGGTGGCCGACAGCAACGCTCAATCGGAGTTCGAGGAGACCCAGCGCAAGGCTGCGGGGATGTTCCGGGCGATTGAGGTGGCGGCGCAGCAGGAGGACTGGTGAGTAGTCCCCACGTCGTCATCGTCGACAACTACGACTCGTTTACCTACAACCTCTTCCAGTATCTGGCTGAGCTTGGCGCGCGGGTGGATGTGCACCGCCACGACCGCATCACTGTGGACGGCATACGTGACCTCAACCCCACGCACGTGGTCATCTCACCCGGGCCCAAAACACCCGACGAGGCCGGTATCTCGCTGGACGTCATCCGCGAGATGGCTGGGGAGGTGCCCATCTTCGGCGTGTGCCTGGGCCATCAGGCCATCGGTCAGGCATTTGGTGGCGACGTGGTGCGGGGGTCTGAGCCGGTGCACGGCAAGACGAGTGAGATCAGCCACGACGGGCGCACCGTGTTCTCCGGGCTGCCCCAGCCGATGACCGCCACCCGCTACCACTCGCTGGTGGTCGACCCGACCACGCTCCCTGACGTGCTTGAGGTATCGGCATGGTGCGATGGCGACGTCATCATGGGGCTGCGCCATCGCGAACTTCCCGTGGAGGGTGTGCAGTTTCACCCCGAATCCATCCTCACCGATGCGGGTCGTACCCTGCTTGGCAACTTCCTGGAGATACGAATTTAGTGCCTGATCCAATCCTCACCGACGCCATCGAACGCCTGCTCTCCCGCGAGGACATCGGCCGGGCCGGCGCGCAGGCGGCCGTTGGCGTGATCATGGATGGGGCAGTGGAGGATGCCCAGGTCGCCGGGTTCCTCATCGCCCTGCGTGCGAAGGGGGAGACGGCGGAGGAGCTGGCGGGTATCGCCGACGCCGTGCGCATACGGGCCGAGGCTGTCACGGTCGATCCTGCGCTCACCCTGGTGGATACCTGCGGTACAGGCGGCGGACCATCCACGGTCAACATCTCCACCGGTGCCGCGTTCCTCGCCGCCGGCGCCGGTGCCCACGTGGCCAAGCACGGCAACCGTGCGGTGACGTCGTCGTGCGGCAGCGCCGATGTGCTGGAGGCAATGGGCGCCCGGGTGGATCTCGCCCCCGAGGCGGTTGCCGAGTGCATCGAGACGGTCGGGTTGGGGTTTATGTTCGCGCCGGGTCACCACCCGGCATTCCGGCATGTGGGCCCTGCGCGCAAAGCGCTCGGCGTGCGGACCGCATTCAATCTGCTCGGCCCGCTCGCGAATCCCGCAGGGGCACGCCGTCAGGTGATCGGTGTGAACAGCCGTGACTACCTCCAACGTGTCGGGCAGGCGATCCGCGGGCTGGGCACCGAGCGCGCCATCGTGGTGTGCGGCCGCGACGGACTTGACGAGATCAGCACCATGGAGGCCACCGACGCTGTGCTCATCGAGGAGGACCGCCTTGACGCGTTTGTGATTGACCCGGCGTCGCTCGGGCTGATGCCGCCGTCACCTGGCGATCTGGCGGGCGGGGGCCCCGATGACAATGCGCGCATTCTGGTGCGTGCGATCGGTGGCGCCGCCGGGCCGGTGCGCGACATCCTTGTGGTCAACGCGGCTGCCGCGCTGTGGATGGCGGGTATCGCATCGTCGCTGCAGGACGGCATGGCCCGTGCCGAGGAGGCCGCCACCTCGGGCGCGGCGAAGGATGTTCTCGAACGCTTCATCAACACAACCGGCCGCCTCGCCCCCGCGGCATAGAGAGGGAAGCGCACCCAACATGCCCACGTTTCTCGACCAGGTGATCGAACGCACCCGCGCTGATGTCGATGCCCGCGCAAAGGTGGTGGCCGTTGAGGCGCTGCGTGAACGGATTTCGGCGCCGGGGCGCAGTCGCCCGTTCAGCGAGGCGCTCATTGCCGAGGGCATCTCGCTCATCGCCGAGATGAAGCGCGCGAGCCCGTCGAAAGGTCCCATCCGCCCCGACGCCACGGTCACTCAGATCGTCCAGGCGTACGAGCAGGCCGGCGCATCGGCGTGCTCGATTCTCACCGAGCCCGCATGGTTCGGGGGTTCGCTGGATGACCTTGTTGAGGCGCGCGCGGCGGTTGACCTGCCGCTATTGCGCAAGGACTTCATCGTCACGCGGTACCAGATCCTCGAGGCGCGGGTGGCGGGCGCCGATGCGATCCTGCTGATTGTCGCGGCCCTTAGTCCAGAGCGGCTGGTGGAGTTGCAGGAGGTCGCTGCGGGCGTCGGCCTCGATTGCCTTGTGGAGGTGCACGACGAGGAGGAGATGGAGATCGCGGTGGAAGCAGGGGCCGAGATCATCGGCGTCAATAACCGCAATCTGCACACGCTCGAGGTGGATCCGGAGACAGCACTACGGCTGCTGCCGGATGCGCCGGCCGGAACAATTGTGGTGGCCGAGAGCGGCATCACGTCGCGCGCGGACGTCGATCGCCTTGAGGTGGCCGGTGTTGATGCAATCCTCGTGGGCGAGATGCTGATGCGAAGCGATGACACCGGGGAGTCTGTGCGCGCGCTCCTCGGGTCGGCGAGGTCGTCGGACTGACCCGCCGGATTGCAGCCGCAGCGCTGCTCCTTGCCGTCGCAGCCGCCACGGCGGGCGCTGCGCCGGTTCCCGGCACAGTTGAGGTACGCGATGAGTTGGGCACGCTCATTGACACCAAATCGGGGGCCGACGCCATTCGCGACGCCCTCGGTGCGGTGCAGGCGCAGCGTGGATCAGACGTGCGCCCGTGGGCACTCGCCATTGGGGCCGGCACGTATGGCGACGCCGCAATCACGCAGCGCAATCTCACCGTCGCGGCCGATCCCCCGGGCAGCGCCGTAATTGCCGGTTATGGCGGCACCAACGACACCGGCGGCGGATGCATTGACATCACGCGTGGACCAGTGACCCTCGACGGAATCGTGTGCCGAGGTGCGTCGCGCACCGGCGTCAATGTCACGCCACCGAATGCAGAGGGCGGCATCGTGCTGCGCGGTATCGCAGTGGACGGCGCTGGTGTGGATGGGATCGCGGTCACCGGGGGCACTGGCATCGTGATTGCCGACGCAGTGGTCACGGCGACCAAACGCGATGGTATCCGCCTCGCGGCGCTGACTGCAGCCGGCCCGTATGCCATCACCGGCGGTTCGGTGTCAGGGGCGGGGCAGGATGGCCTACGCTTGGCGGACGATGTGGCGAGGCTCGATGTGACCAACTTTCGCGCGACGGGCAACGGGATTGATGGCATCGCCAGCGAGGATTCCGGTACGTCGGATATCTCGCTGGTTGGGGTCACCGCGTCGTCCAATGCCCGTAACGGTGTGCTCATCGGCGGCGGCGGCCTGCGTATCGGGCTTCGCGACAGCGTGGTGTCGGGGAATGCCGGAGCCGGCGTGCGGTTGGGGAACGGCAGCGGATTCAGCCTCTCGGGGATGACGCTTGACGGCAGCAATGGCGCAGGTGACCTGCTGTTTACCGCTGACTCCCGTACCGGCGGCACCTACGTCGGCCTCGATGCCGGTGGGGGCTTCTCGCTTATCGGCGAGCCCTCGGCCGTGCGGGTATCCGGCGTGCCCGCTGCGCGCATGGGAATCGTGGCGCCGACGGCTGGCGGGCGCGCCCGAAGCGGTGCGGCGCTCTCCATTGGCGCCACTGCGGTTGTGGCGTCACGCCGCGCCGTGGTGCGGTTTGACCGCGGCGCCGCCGTGTGGCGTGGCGCCGGCAAGTGGACCAAGGTGCCCTCAAGCCGTCGCATCAGGGGCGGGATGCAGGCCATCCTCGGTACCTCACTGCTCGGTACCGCACGCGCCATCTACGCACCGTTCGGCTGATGGTCGAGGCCGACGACAGCGGTTCAGACCGCCGGCGCCTGATCGGGCTCATTGCGGGCGGGGTCGCGGCGCTGCTCATCATCGTGTTGCTCGTGGTGGGCCTCGCCGCCAGCGGGGGCAGAACGGCGATTGACGATGCACTGGTCTCAGGGCAACGGCCTCCCGCGCCCGACATCACGCTCCCGGTTCTCGTGAGCGGTCCGGGGCTTCCGCCGGCCGGGCAACGGGTGTCGCTGTCGTCGCTCAAGGGCACCCCCGTGGTGCTCAACCTGTGGGCGTCGTGGTGCGGCCCCTGTCGCGACGAGGCCCCCATCTTCGAGACCGCGTGGGAGCGTTACAGGGGCAAGGGTGCCCTGGTGCTCGGTCTCGACCTTCAGGACCTCAGCGGGAATGCTCTGGCATTCCTTCGCGAAAACGGCATCACGTACCCATCGCTGCGTGACGGCACTGATGCCAGTAAGCGCGATCTTGAGGCCACAGGAGTGCCCGAGACCTACATCATCGACAAGCGGGGCCGTATTGCCCTCCACATCACCGGGCAGGTCACCGAACTTCGGCAGATCACTGTGCCCCTCGACCAGGTTCTGGCTGAGAAGTGATGCGTCGCTCGCTTGCGGTGGTGCTGTTGATCTTCGCCCTGGCCGCAGCGGTGACCCCTGCGCTCGGAGTCACCTCGCAGGAGATCTATCGCGAGACGCGGTGCCCCACGTGCAATACCCCCCTCGACATTTCCAACTCTCCGGCCGCACTGGACATCAAGGAGTTCATCGCCGTCCGGGTGGCAAAGGGGCAATCGGAGGATCAGATTCTCGATGCGCTCGTGGCCGAGTTTGGCCGTGAGGTGCTTGCCACTCCGCCGAAGTCGGGCTTTGACCTGGTGGCGTGGATCGTGCCGATCCTTCTCGTGGTCGTGGGGCTTGGCGCGATCCCCTTTGTTACCCGGGCCTGGGCCCGCAAGCGAGCGGGTGACGCGCCTGCACCCGAGATCTCGCCTGAGGACGCCGCATTGCTTGAGGATGAGCTGCGCAAGCATCCAGGGTGAGCACGGCAGATGGAATCCGCATCGGCACCGCATCGTGGACCGACCCCGAGTTCATCAAGGCGGGCTGGTACCCGGACGACGTGAAGAACGACGCCGAGGGGCGGCTGCGGTACTACGCATCGCAATTTCCCATGGTGGAGGTAAACGCAACCTTCTACGCCATTCCGCGCCGATCGACCGTGGATGGGTGGGCCGAGCGCACGCCTGATGATTTCCGGTTTCATGTGAAGGCGAATCAGGTGATCAGCGGGCACGCCGCCGATCCGGCGCGACTGCCCGAGCCGCTGCGGGAGCTTGCGTACGAGGCCGACGCACGGGGCCGCATCCGCAAACCGTCGCGCGAGCTGCGGGATGCAGTCATTGATGCATTCGTGGAAGTGATCGCACCGCTTCGCTCAAAGATGGGGTCGGTGCTTTTGCAACTGCCCCCGCATGTGACGTCGGGTCCCGAGCAGCGTGCAGAGATCGGGCGCATTATCGATCGCCTGTCACCCCTTCGCACCGCCGTGGAGTTCAGGAATGCCTCGTGGACGGCACCGGGCGAGCGCGAGGCGGCGGTGGAGATGCTTGGGGAGCGCGATGCCGCATGGGTGTGTGTTGACGCCCCTCGTATGGACGTGGCGAGTGCGATGCCGCCCATCGTGGAGGTCACCTCACCCGGCCTCGCGTACCTCCGCCTGCATGGGCGAAATACAGCGACCTGGCAGGGCAGCCGTACCGTGGCCGAGCGCTTCGACTGGCAGTACTCCGACGAGGAGTTGGGGGAGTGGGTCGATCCGGTGATGGCCATGGCCGGCGCGGCGAGCGAAGTGGCCGTGGTGTTCAACAACAACCATGGGGACTTCGCATTGCGTAGTGCGACCCGCTTTGGAGAACTGCTTGACGCGCGTGGGGCAGACGCCACCTGAACGACCGCGATGCAGCGGTGGCCCAACCGCGTGGCGAGGTTATCCGGCGACCCTGCGAAGTACCGCGTCCGGCGCGGTCGGGCAAGGTTGCGGACATGCGCCGCGCTCTTGCCATCATCGTGCTCGCCACCATGGCGGCCGCTCCCCCCCTCGCGACGGGCTCCCCGCTCGAGAAGGCGCTCGATCACCTTTCAGCCCGGCAGGACTCCCTCACGGGTGCCATCGGCCCTGCGGGCCCCGGGCAGGCAGCGGATACCGCGTGGGCGGCAATGGCCGTAGCGGGTACCGGTGAGGACCCATCGGCCTGGCACGGTGCTGGT